>PFKL01000075.1:846-10164 GCA_002784245.1 Comamonadaceae bacterium CG_4_10_14_3_um_filter_60_75 | reverse complement strand
GGGGTGGTGGTCGGTGCCCAGGTTTTGGCAAATACCGGGGTAAACACAGCTGGGTTTACGGCACGCGGCTTCAATCTCGGGGCTTTTGCAACCCAGCCGGTACATGTTGGCGGTGGGCCCACCCAGGTCTGAAATGGTGCCGGTGAAGCCTTTGACCTTGTCGCGGATGTCTTCGATCTCTTTGATGATCGAGTCTTCAGAGCGGCTCTGGATGATGCGCCCCTCATGCTCGGTGATGCTGCAAAACGTACACCCGCCAAAGCAGCCGCGCATGATGTTGATGGAAAAGCGGATCATCTCCCACGCCGGAATTTTGGTGGCGTGGTCATGGCTGCCGTTTTCGTCGGCGTACATTGGGTGTGGACTGCGCGCGTAGGGCAGGTCAAACACATGGTCCATCTCGGCGGTGGTCAGCGGTATGGGCGGCGGGTTCAGCCACACATCGCGAGCCGTTGCGCCCTCCCCGTGCGCCTGCACCAACGCGCGGGCGTTGCCGGGGTTGGTCTCCAGATGCAGCACGCGGTTGGCATGGGCATAGAGCACCGCATCAGACTTGACCGCTTCATAACTGGGCAGGCGGATCACCGTGCGCTCACGCGGTGGCAGCAGCTGTTTGCCAACCCGTGTGGGCAAGGCGGGGTTGCGCACAAAGCTGATCGGCGCAACATCAGCAGCCCGCACTTTTTTAAGGTCATTTTGCCCTGCAGCCCTTGTAATACATGCGCTAGCAGCTTGTTTTTCAGTAGCAATCTGCGCCGTGGCAACGTCTTGTTTGGCGCAGCTGCTGCCCTGCTCAGCGGCCTGCTCGCTGGTGGTTTGATAGGGGTTGAGGTGGGGCTCTACGCTGCCGGGCGCGTCTACCTCGGTGGAATCCAGCTCAAACCAGCCTAGCCGCGTGGCGTCGTCGGTGCGGCGCACAAAAGCCGTACCACGCACATCAGTGATCTGCTCAATCGGCTCGCGGCGGCTCAGGCGGTGGGCAATTTCCACAATGGCGCGCTCGGCGTTGCCATACAGCAGCAAGTCACATTTGGCATCTACCACGATGCTGCGTCTGACCTTGTCGCTCCAATAATCGTAGTGCGCAATGCGCCGCAGACTGCCCTCGATGCCACCCAACACCACGGGAACATCTTTGAACGCCTCACGGCAGCGCTGGCTGTACACAATGGCTGCGCGGTCTGGGCGCTTGCCGCCCATGTCACCCGGGGTGTAGGCGTCATCGGTGCGGATTTTGCGGTCTGCGGTGTAGCGGTTGATCATGCTGTCCATGTTGCCCGCGGTCACGCCCCAAAACAGGTTGGGTTTGCCCAGCGCCTTGAACGCCTCGGCGCTGGTCCAGTCGGGCTGCGCGATGATGCCAACGCGAAAGCCCTGGTTTTCCAACATGCGGCCGATCACCGCCATGCCAAAACTGGGGTGGTCCACATACGCGTCGCCGGTGACGATGATGATGTCGCAACTGTCCCAGCCAAGTTGTTCCATCTCTGCGCGGTTCATTGGCAGAAACGCTGCCGTGCCCAAGCGTGCTGCCCAGAACTTGCGGTAACTGGTCAGCGGTTTGGCCGCGCGCGGGAAGAAGGACACGTCAACGGGGGCGTTCATGCAACAAAACTCACGGGGTGATTAGCGCGCGAGTGTAAGGTTTTACCCTTGTCAGGACACCTGACGTGGTTATGCCGGTGCAGATACCAAAGCCACGCTGCAACCGTCTTTGGCACTGTACGCGCCCAGTTCAAGCACCCGCATCACGGCACGCACCTGGGCTGGCGGTACCAGCAGATCTGCTTGCCCGCGCAGATGGTCGCGCACATTGGCGTAGTAGGCGAGGTAATTGCCAGCGGCATGCGGCGCGTGCTGACGAACCGCCACCGGCGCGGCCACACCCGCCAGGCTGGCCATGTGCACTATCTCGCCCGGCTGCGCATCGTCGCCCCAAGCTTTCAAATCATCCAGATGCGGACGGCCACCGGCTTTCAGGGCATCTTCCTGCCCGTCCAATCCATACTTGGTAAAGCTGCCGCGCGTGCCGTGCACCGCCCAACGCGGGCCCAACGCAGCCACCAGCGTGCTGGCGTGCAGAATCACCCGCATGCCCGAGTGTGCCTTGTCATAGCGCAACACCGCATGAAACCAGTCGTTCACCTGCGCCCCATCGCGCACACACGCCAGGTCCAATTGAATCGCCTGCGGCAGGCCCCACAACGCCAGCGCCTGGTCTACCAGATGTGGGCCCAAATCCATCCACAAGCCCGAGCCGGGCTGATCTTGCTCGCGCCAGCGGCTGGGCACCTGCGGCCTATAGCGGTCAAAGTGCGATTCCACCTGCACCACGCGGCCCAGTTGACCACTGGCCAACACCTGCTGCAGTGCCAAAAAGTCGCTGTCAAAGCGGCGGTTCTGAAACACGGTGAACACTTTGCCCAAGCGGCGCGCCAAGGTCAGCAGGGTGTCGGTCTCGGCCAGCGTCACGGTAGAAGGTTTGTCCACCAGCACATGTTTGCCAGCGTTCAAGGCGGCATGCGCCAGCTCAAAATGGCTGTCATTGGGGGTGGCAATCACCACCAGGTCAATGGCTGGGTCTGTCCACACTTCGGTCACATGCGCTGTGCAGCGCACGCCGGGCCAGTCTTGCGCCACTGCCTGCGTTTGACGGGTCACGATGCATTGAAGTTGCAAACCTGGCACGCCTGTAATCAAGGGTGCGTGAAAAATACGGCCAGCGCCGCCATAGCCAATCAGCGCCACCTGAAGCGCTGGGAGGTGGGGTAAGTCAGTGGTGTTCATGGCGTCATCTTCCCCGAAAAGACGCGCTATCGTGTAGCATTTAAGAACATTTTTTGACGCATAGAACACCATGACCATCCTCGTTCGCTTGATTTACGCCAGCAAAGTCGCCCCCAACTTCGGCCCCATGGACATGCGGGATATTTTGCAAAAATCACGCCATAACAACATTGAGGGCGGCATCACCGGCTTGTTGGTGATGGCAGACGGCCATTTTTTTCAGGCGCTGGAAGGTGATCGCATGGCGGTACACACCACCTACGCCAAAATTTTGCGTGACCCACGGCATACGAATTCGGTTGTTCTGAGTGCCACAGAAATTGAAAAGCGCCATTTCACCGACTGGTCGATGGGTTATGTGCTCAGCACCGAGAAAAATCGACCGTTGTTCATGTCGTATTCGGCTGACAAATACTTTGATCCCTTGTCCATGCGGGCGCAGGCAGCAGAGTCTTTGTTGATTGAAATTGGGCAACATGCCCGGCAAATTGGCGGCAGCGAAAGCCTGACCTAGTGCAGTGTTGCACGCTATCCGGCACTTAAAACCATGTCTTTTTGCCCCAGGCGTTGTTGCAATTCCGCGCGACACCTACGGGTATCGCTGTGGTTTGCGCCTAGCCAGAGGCAAAAATCCAGCGGTTTTAAATGTGCCGTCAAGCATGCAACATTGCACTAGGGCTTGACTGACGCCATTCACCTGCGCCCAAAAAACCGTGCTTTCTACCCTTTCCCCTTTTTTGAAAGGCTTGCTGGCCAGCACTTTGATGCTGCTCAACATCCTATTTTGGGTGCCAATTTTGCTGGTGGTATCGGTCATCAAATTACTGCTGCCGTTCAAGCGGGTGCGTTTGTGGATTGACCCGCTGCTGCTGCGCGTTGCCGAGGCCTGGATTGCCGGCAACAGCGGCTGGATGCGGCTGACGCAAAAGCTTGACTGGGACGTCACCGGCGTTGGTGAGGTGAGCCCGCGCCAGTGGTACCTGGTGGTGTGCAACCATCAGAGCTGGGTCGATATTCTGGTGCTGCAGCACGTGTTCAACCGGCGCATTCCGCTCTTGAAGTTTTTTCTCAAGAAGGAACTGATCTGGGTACCCATCATGGGCCTGGCCTGGTGGGCGCTGGAGTTCCCCTTTATGCGCCGACGCAGCGAGGCCTACCTGCAACAGCACCCTGAAGAACGCGGCAAAGACGCCGCTACCACCCGCGCCGCCTGCGAGAAATATGCGCTGGTGCCCACCAGCGTGATGAATTTTCTGGAAGGCACGCGCTTTACCCCGGCCAAGCAGCAACGCCAGCAGTCGTCCTACCGCCACTTGCTCAAACCCAAGGCCGGCGGCGTGACGCTGGCGCTGGATGCCATGGGCGAGAAGTTTGGCGCGGTACTCGATGTCACCATCATCTACCCCGAGGGCACGCCCACCTTCATGCACTTTTTACAAGGCAAGGTGAACCGCGTCGTGGTGCGCGTACGCACCCTGCCCGTGCCGCAGGCCAGCGCGCAGCCCAGTCAGGCGCCCGAGCAGGCCTTGCGCGAAGTCTGCCAACATTGGGTCAACCAGCTCTGGGCTGAAAAAGATGCCTTCATCGACACTGTCACCAAGGTGACTTGATGCACTTTTTGTCACAAGTAATGTGACCCCTGATTCAGGGTAAACCCTTTCCTTCGCTCCTGTTCGGACTGCCATAATTTCTGAAGCAGCTATGCGGCCATCGCGACCGTGAGCCACGCTAACCAGTGATCCCACTCAGACCAATCATAAGGAGACTTTTCAATGACCCTGCAACAAACCACTGTCGGTCAAACCACCGCACCAGAAGCTCAACCGGCGCGTCGCCGTTTCCTGAGCAAAGCTGCTGCCGGTGTGGCCGGTGCCGCAGCCCTGTCGGCACCGATGATCTCGGTTGCGCAATCGCCCATCGTCCTGAAAATGCAAGGCGCCTGGGGCGCCAAAGACATCTTCAACGAAATGGCTGAGGAATACGTCAAGCGCGTCAACGAAATGGCCGGTGGCCGCCTGCGCATTGACTACCTCACCGCAGGCGCTGTAGTCAAGCCGTTTGAAGTGATGGACGCGGTGAGCAAGGGCGTGCTCGACGGTGGTCACCAGGTTGCGGTGTACTGGTACGGCAAGTCAAAAGTAGCTTCCTTGTTTGGCTCAGGCCCGGTAACCGGTGCCAATGCCGAACAAACGTTGGGCTGGATGCACCGTGGTGGTGGCTACGCTTTCTACGAAGAACTGCTGAAAAAACTCAACCTCAACATCAAGGGCTTCTTTGCCTTCCCCATGCCTACGCAACCGCTGGGCTGGTTCAAAAAGGCGCCGCCCAAGACCGAAGCGGAGCTCAAAGGCTTCAAGTACCGTACCGTGGGCTTGGCGGCCGACCTGATGCAGGAACTGGGCATGAAGGTGACCCAGTTGCCTGGCGGCGAAATCGTGCCTGCCATGGAGCGTGGCGTGATCGACGCGTTCGAGTTCAACAACCCCACCTCTGACAGCCGCTTTGGCGCACAAGACGTTGCCAAGTACTACGCCATGGGTTCGTACCACCAGGCGATGGAATTCTTTGAAATCATTTTTAACAAGACCAAGTACGACGCGCTGCCGCCTGACCTGAAAGCCATCTTGCAGTACGCCTCTGAAGCCGTGTCGTCGTCCAACACCTGGACCGCCCAGGACAACTACTCGCGTGACCTGCAAAAGCTCATCACCAAAGACGGTGTCAAGGTGTCACGCACATCCAAAGCCATTTTTGCCGCGCAGATCAAAGCGTGGGATACGGTGGTTGCCAAGCTCGAAGCCGAAGACCCGTTCTTCAAGAAGGTCTACGCATCGCAAAAGGACTGGGCACGCCGCGTGGCCTATTACAGCTTCTTCAACGACGCCGACTACAAGACCGCTTACGAACACGTCTTCAAGACCAAGCTGCCAGGCTAATCCCGTCAGAGCCTTTTTTCAAACCACGGTCGCTGCCTCTGTGCAGCGACTTTTTTTGGAATGTCATGGAAAAATTCATAAAAAACATCGACAACTTTTCCAAGGCCGTTGGACATTGCTTCGGCTGGACGGTATTGGTGCTCACTGCCGGCACCTGCTACGAGGTGTTCCGCCGATACGTGCTCAATGACCCCACCGATTGGGCGTTTGACATGAGTTACATCCTCTATGGCAGCTTGTTTTTGATGTCGGGTGCCTACACTTTGTCGACCAACAGCCATGTGCGCGGCGATTTCCTCTACCGCAAGTGGTCTGTCACCACACAGGCCAAGATTGATCTGACCTTGTATTTTTTGTTTTTCTTTCCTGGCGTGCTGGCGCTGGTGTTTTCAGGGTTGGCTTACGGTTTCAATGCGGCCAGTATCCGCGAAGTCAGCGTCAACAGCCCGGTGGGCGTGCCGGTATGGCCACTCAAATTGATCATCCCGGCTGCGGGCATCACCTTGGTGCTGCAGGGCATGGCCGAAGTCTGCCGCTGCATCCTGGCCATCCGCACCGGTGAATGGCCCAGCCGTGGTGAAGACGTGGTGGAACTCGAAGTGGCGCTGCAACAGCAGTTTGGCCACAAGGAAGGCGGTGCCGCATGAGCGATCCCGCCATCGCCTTGTTTATGCTGGGCTTGTTCATCGTCTTTATTTTCCTGGGCTTTCCAATCGCCTTCACGCTGATGGCAATGGGCATCCTGTTTGGTACCTACGCCTACTATGACCCAACCCAGAGCATCCTGAGCAACAAGATTTTTTACCTGTTCACGCAAAACACCTTCAGCGTGATGAACAACGACGTGCTGATCTCGATCCCGCTGTTTTTGTTCATGGGCTACATCATTGAGCGCGCCAATATTCTCGACAAGCTGTTCCTGAGCTTGCAGGTATCGCTCAAGCATGTGCCGGGTTCGATGGCCGTCGCGGCCCTGATCACCTGTGCGCTGTTTGCCACAGCTACCGGTATTGTCGGCGCAGTGGTCACGCTGATGGGCTTGCTGGCGCTGCCGTCGATGCTCAAGGCCGGTTATGACGAGAAGCTGGCCACCGGCGTCATTGCCGCTGGCGGCACGCTGGGCATCTTGATTCCGCCGTCGATCATGCTGATCGTCTACGCCGCCACCGCAGGTATATCGGTCGTCAAGCTCTACGCCGCGGCGATGATCCCGGGCTTGTTGCTGGCCGGTTTGTATCTGGTGTACGTCATCTTGCGCTGCGTCATCAATCCGTCTTTGGCACCCAAGGCCAAAGACGCTGAAAGCTACAGCTTTGCACAATCAGCCTACCTGTTGGTGACTGCCTTCCTGCCCTTGGCCTTGCTGATTCTGACGGTGTTGGGCTCTATTTTGTTTGGTCTGGCCACGCCCAGCGAGGCTGCGGCCATGGGCGCTTTGGGTGGCATCATTTTGGCCATCGTCTACCGGGCGTTTACCTGGCAGCGTTTGCGTGAAGCGGTCTTTTTGACTGCCAAAACCTCCGCCATGGTGTGCTATTTGTTTGTCGGCTCATGGACATTTTCCAGCGTGTTCTCTTACCTGGGCGGCGAGAGTGTCATCAAGGAATTTGTGCTCTCGATGGACCTGAACACCTGGCAGTTTCTGATCATGGCGCAGTTGATCATCTTCATCCTGGGCTGGCCGCTGGAGTGGAGCGAGATCATCATCATTTTTGTACCGATCTTCCTGCCCATGCTCGAACACTTCAACGTCGACCCGATGCTGTTTGGTATCTTGATCGCTGTGAACCTGCAGACCTCGTTCCTGACACCACCGATGGCCATGTCGGCCTACTACCTCAAAGGGGTGGCGCCGCCGCAGGTGGCGTTGTGGACCATCTTCAAGGGTTGCTTTCCGTTCCTGGGCATGGTGTTTTTGACGCTGGGGCTGCTCTACGCGCAACCCAGGTTGATCAACTGGTTGCCCGACCTGATGTACAACAGCGCCAGCGCCGAGCCGCAGGAAGCGATTGCTACCGATGGCAGCGAAATGGACCCGGCATTTTTGCTCGGCGGCGCTGACAAGCCCACCGAGAGCAACAGCGCCGAACCACCAACCGACAAGCCGACGGATGAGCCAGCCAAAGAAGGCACAGGCTTTGATCCGGCGTTTCTGGGCGGGGGTGCCAAACAATGACCCACAGCCGACACGTCCACGAACTGACCGCCACCGAGCTCACTGCTGCCATGCAGCAAGGCCAACTGGCGCTGTCGGACTATCTAAACGCGATGCACACCTTTACCCAGGCGGTCGACCCGCAGGTGCTGGCGTTTGCGCACTACAACCAGGACATCGTCAAACTGCAGGCTGAGCCACTGGACGCTTTGCGCGCCAGCGGTATGGACCTGCCGCCCTTGTACGGTGTGCCAATTGCCGTCAAGGACGTCATCGACACCGAGGTCTACCCGACCGAATACGGTTTTGCCGCCACCCTTGGCCGCACCCCAAGCCAGGATGCCTACCTGGTGCACCGGCTGCGCGCTGCGGGCGCCATCATCTGGGCCAAGGCACACACCACCGAACTGGCTTATCTGCACCCCAGTGTCACGCGCAACCCGCGTGTACCCGGGCACACGCCAGGGGGGTCGTCCAGTGGTTCAGCGGCAGCGGTGGCGGCCGGTCTGGTCCCGGCGGCCATTGGCACCCAGGCCAACGCGTCGGTCATCCGGCCGGCGTCGTTTTGCGGCGTCTATGGCTACAAGCCAACGCGGGAACTGATCTGCACCACCGGTGTGTTGCGCTGCACGCAGTCGCTTGACCAGATCGGCGTTTTCGCCCGCAGCTGCGAGGACCTGGCGCTGGTGGCGCAGACCATGATTGGCGCGTACCCGACGGCGCAGGGACGTACCGTGTTTCCCATGAATCTGCTTGGACTGTGCAAGCAAGAGCCGCCGCTGCAGCCCAAGCTGATGTTTGCCCGCACGCCGTTCTGGGACCAGATGGCCCCGCTAGCGCAAGAAGCATTCCTGGAACTCAAGGACGAGTTGTCCGACTGCCTGACCGAGCTTGAGCTGCACGCCTCGGTGGCCAACTCGGTCGGTTGGCTCAAAACCGTGATGGAAGCCGAAATGAGCGTCAACGTCGAGCCGCTGGTGGGCGCTGCTGCGGGTCAGCTCAGCCCTGAAATTGTCGGCCTGATGGAGCGCGGCCAGAAGATTTCGGCGTCTGATTACTTGCACGCGCTCGCGCGCATGCACGCTGCAGCAGACGCTTTTGACGAGTATTTTGAACATTTTGACGCCATCCTCACACCCGCTGCACTGGGGCCAGCGCCCGTCGGCCTGGACAGCACGGGCAGTCCGGTCATGTCGACCATCTGGAACTTTGCCGGCCTGCCTTGTGTGTCGTTGCCGCTGCTGCAAACCGAGGACGGCCAACCGATCGGCGTGCAACTGGTGGGCAAACGCAATGACGACGGCAGGTTGCTGCGCACCGCCCGCTGGCTGGTGCAGCGTCTGGGACAGTAAGGCGCTTGGCGCACGTTTTTACAGGAAATCCAATGAACACAAAAATCTTCAACCTGATTGCCTTGGTGCTGCTGGCGTTGTTTTTTCT
>PFKL01000075.1:0-838 GCA_002784245.1 Comamonadaceae bacterium CG_4_10_14_3_um_filter_60_75 | reverse complement strand
TTTTCTGCCCTACGTGCTCAAGCTCCAACAGCTCGATCTGACGCTTCTGTTGCTCGGTGGCATCGCCATGCCGCTGTACGACCTGCTGAGCAACCAAAAAGACGCCAAGTAACTGTCCACTACCGCAAATGCTTGGTCATCTTGGCGGCAAACATCTCGGGAATCCCCAGTCGGCGCGGTCCCGGGATCAGCTCAAACGACTCACCCGCCTGCAAACTTCCTGGTTCGTCCACTGCCAGATAGAAGCCGCAGCAACCGTTTTGCGCCATCCGCTTGCCCGCCATGTTGAAGCCCATGGCCGCGTTGAATTTGTAGCAGGGTTCGCGCGGTTGCGTCACACGCAGGGCGCAGTGGGAAAAGCGCAGCACATCGCCCACCCAAACGTCGCGCTCCTGCACGCCTGAAAGCGTCAGGTTTTCACCCAAACTACCCCAGACCAGCGCGTCGTCTATGCCACACAGGCCCGCTGCGGCGCGTTGGTCTTGCCAAAACGGGTAGTGCGCGCTCGGGTAGGCGTAGACCGCTTTGTCCAGCCCGCCGTGCACTGACAAATCAGCCTGTTCATCGCCCACCAGCCCCAGGCGCTGCACGGTCACCAGGCCCGTGACGTGCTGTTTGTGAATGGCCGTCAACACGGCGCGGCCGTGAATATTGACGCGCCGCGCATGGGCTGTCTGGATGCCGAGCAATTGGCGCATGGGAGACTCCTTGGAAAGCGGGTTGAACGACAATGGCGCGCCAGAATAACCCATTTCCAACCCGCCATGCTTGCCCGACTGTTACGCGCCATCTACCTGTTTCAACTGATCTGCGGTGCGCTGCTGGGCAGCACTCTGGC
>PFKL01000073.1 GCA_002784245.1 Comamonadaceae bacterium CG_4_10_14_3_um_filter_60_75 | reverse complement strand
ACAGGCGCGGCACCTGGGTGATCGCGTCAAAATTCTTGGTCTGCGGAAAGTTGAACCCCAACGGGTCTTTCCACGGCCCCCCCACCAGGTAGCTCAGCACCTGCACCGCTACGTACACCAGCATCAGGCTGACGAGGATTTCATTGGCGTGAAAGCGCTCGCGCAGCAGCGCGGTAAGCGCCGCCCACACCATGCCACCCAGCACACCAGCCAGCAGAATCGGCAGCACGATCCAGCCACTGCTGTTGGCGTCGGCCGTCAATGCCACACCGGCGGCAAAAATCGCACCAAAAATGTATTGCCCCTCGGCGCCAATGTTCCACACATTGGAGCGAAAGCACACCGCCAGCCCCAAGGCGATCAACAACAAGGGCGAGGCCTTGACCAGCAGTTCGCCCCAGGCGTAAGCGCTGTTGATTGGTAACCAGAAAAACATCGACAGGCCCTTGACCGGGTCTTTGCCCAGCGCGGCAAACATCAGTGTCCCCAGCAACACGGTCAGCACCAGCGCCAGCAACGGCGACGCGTACGTCCACAGTACCGACGGCTCGGCGCGCGCTTCAAGCCTGGGCATCGACCGTGTCCGGTTGGGTCTGTGCCATCTGCGCCAGATGCGCCTGCAACTCAGGGTCCCACAAGCCGCTCATCCACTCGCCGAGCTTTTCGACGCTGGCTTGGGCTGTGGAAATCGACGGCGATAGCGCCCCGCGCGCCATCACATGCAGGCGGTCACACACTTCAAACAGTTCGTCAAGTTCCTCACTGACGACCAGCACTGCACAACCGGCGTCGCGCAGGGCCAGCAACTCGGCGCGAATCTGCGCTGCCGCGCCAACGTCAACGCCCCAGGTCGGTTGCGAGACGATGAAGAGCTTGGGGTTGGCATCCATCTCGCGCCCGACAATGAACTTTTGCAGGTTGCCACCCGAGAGCGAGCGCGCTAGCGCACGCGCGCCACTGGCCTTGACCTGGAACCGCGCAATGATGTCTGCGGCTTGACGCTCAAGCGCTTTGGCGCGGATCCAGCCACCGGCCAGCCGGGGCCAGGCGATGGCTTCACCGCGAGTTAACAACAGGTTGTGCGCGAGGGACAGCGTGGGCACAGCACCACGACCCAAGCGCTCTTCGGGCACGAAGTGCAAGCCCAAAGCCCGCCGCTGGCCCGGATGCTGGCGTGACACGTCAACCGGCCCGATCTGCACCGACCCCGCCGGTGCCCGCCGGTCTTCGCCTGACAAGGCGCAGAGCAACTCTTTCTGGCCGTTGCCCGAGACGCCGGCAATGCCCACCACCTCGCCACAGCGCACGTCAAAGCTGATGTCTTGCAAGTCCACACCAAACTGGTCTTCGCGCGCCAGCGTCAAATGGCGCACCTGCAACAAGCGCTCTCCCGGCTGCTGTGCCCGGTGCACCAATTGCGGCGGCTCGGCGCCAATCATCAACCGCGACAGAGAGGCGTTGCTCTCTTGCGCCGGATTGCACACACCGGTCACGCGCCCAGCGCGCAAGACGGTACAGGCGGAACACAGTGCACGGATTTCATGCAGCTTGTGGCTGATGTAGAGGATGCTGCAGCCTTCGCTAGCGAGTTTGTTCAGGACGACAAAGAGCTTTTCGACCGCTTGCGGTGTCAGCACAGAGGTGGGCTCGTCCAGAATCAGCAATTGCGGGTTGGTCAGCAAGGCACGGATGATCTCCACGCGCTGCATTTCGCCGACGCTGAGGGTGTGCACCGGCCGTGTGGCGTCCAGAGCGAGCCCGTACTCGGCGGCTTTTTGTTCAATGCTGCGTGTCACCTCACGCAGGCTCAGTGACTTGTCCAAGCCCAGCCAAACATTCTCAGCCACGGTCAGCGTGTCAAACAAACTGAAATGCTGAAACACCATGCTGATGCCCCATGCGCGCGCCTCCTGGGGGTTACTGATGTGCACAGGCTGCCCGTTGAATATGACCGTGCCCTCGTCGGGCTTGACGGCGCCATAGATGATTTTCATCAGCGTCGATTTACCCGCACCGTTTTCACCAAGCACGGCGTGAATCTGACCAGGCATCACCGTCAGCGCCACATCACTGCAGGCGACCACGCTCGGGTAACGCTTGGTGATGCCGGCAAGTTGCAGACGGGCGATGGTCATGGGGAGGTCAGAAAATGAAGAAGCGACGCAGGCGCTATTTTCCATGAAGTTCCCCATCCCACGCTGTTCCCGCCACGCAAAATCACGCTGCCAGATGGTCTGGTCAAGGCGGCAGCAACAGAAAGGGAAGGGGAAGGCAGCTAAACGCCGGCCAACGAACGCAGGCCGCTCGGGTCAACCAGGTTGAGCACCCGGCCAGAGCCGCTGATAAGACTTTGTTCGCGCAAATGGCGCAACACGCGCGAAAAGGTCTCGGGTGCGATGCCCAACTGGGCGGCAATACTGCGTTTGCGTTGGTGCAATTCGACCGACATCAGACCTTCATCGCAGGCTTGTGCGTGACTGAGCAACCATTCGGCGCAGCGCGCTTCAGCGTCTTTGGCGAGCCGGCTGACGGCGAATTCGGTCTGGCGCCGGTGTGCCATGGCCACATCGTTCAGCACCGCTTGTGCCGATTCAGACAAATTGGCAATGGCCTTGCGAAAATCGCGGGTGGCCACGGCGCGCAGTTGCACCGGAGAGTCTGCCACCGCGTCCACCAGGTGGGGCAAACCCAGCACCACCGAACTGGCGTCAAGCCAGCAGGGGCCTTCGAGCACACCAATCTGGTGTTCCATCACGCCGGCTTCCATCACACCCAGCGCAACACGACCTGACTCGATGTAACTGACACGCCGGGTGTCGACGCCACGTTGCTGCAAAATCTGGCCACGGGCAATACTTTGCTCCTGGGCTGACGGATCGATGGTATTGACTGAAAACATGGTGCGAACTTTGCCGCACCACAACACCCAAGACCTTGAGCCAGATCAACTTATTGGTAAAAACCCTTTTACTCTCCTAGGTATGCAGCCCGCACCTTGGGATCATTGAGCATCGTCTTGGCGTCGCCCGACATGGTGATCAAGCCAGAATCCATGACGTAGCCCCGGTCGGCAATGCCCAGGGCACGGCTGGCGTTTTGCTCGACCAGCAAAATCGTCACACCTTGCGCGTACACGTCGCGCACCACCTCGAAAATCTTGTCAACCATGATCGGCGCCAGCCCCATAGACGGCTCGTCGAGCAACAACACCTTGGGACGGCTGAGCAGCGCGCGGCCCATGGCCAGCATCTGCTGTTCGCCCCCGCTCAAGGTGCCAGCCAACTGGTCCTTGCGCTCCTGCAAGCGCGGAAAAATGCCAAACACCTTGTCCAGATCACGCACGATCTCGGCCTTGTCGTTGCGCACATAGGCCCCCATCAGCAGGTTTTCCATGATGGTCATGCGGGTAAAAATACCGCGGCCTTCGGGCACCATCGCCAGGCCTTGCCTGACCAGATCCCACGGCCCCTGGCCACGAATGCTGCGGCCCATGTACTCAATGTCACCGTCGTTGATCGGCAGCGAACCGGTAATGGCCTTCATGGTGGTGGTCTTACCAGCCCCATTGGAGCCGATGAGCGACACCAATTCACCCTCTTGCACCTCGAAATCAATGCCTTTGACCGCCTGGATGCCGCCGTAGGCGACCTTGAGCGCTTTTACCTTCAACAATACTTGCGCCATGGTCAGTGTCCTCCGGTGCCCAGATAAGCTTCAATCACTTTGTCGTTGCGTTGCACGTCGGCCGGCGTGCCTTCGGCGATTTGCTTGCCGTAATCAAGCACTGTCACCCGGTCGCACAAGCCCATCACCAATTTCACGTCGTGCTCAATCAGCAAAATGGTGCGGTTGTCGTTGCGGATCTTATCAATGAGCTCGCGCAACATCACCTTCTCGGTACTGTTCATGCCGGCGGCGGGTTCGTCCAGCGCAATCAACT
>PFKL01000147.1 GCA_002784245.1 Comamonadaceae bacterium CG_4_10_14_3_um_filter_60_75 | reverse complement strand
CGTGACCTGCTCGATGCCCAGTACCGGCTGGCCGACGCGCGCTTTCGCAGCCTGAACGCCTGGTCGCAAGCCCAGGTGCTGGCCGGCACCGAGGTCACCCAATACATCGCCACTTTGAACCCGCAAAAACCATGAACACGCCCAACACTCTGAATGCGAGCAACGCCATGTCTCAACCCAAATCCAAAAAAACCCTGATCGCCATCGTCGTGCTGGTGCTGGTCGCCGGTGCCGTGCTGGCCGTGGTCAAACAAAAATCCCGCCTAGCTGCCGAGGTCGTCCCGAAAGCCACGCCAGTGACGGTGCAGCCGCTGGCGCTAACCCGCGGCCCGGTCACCCTCACCTTGCCACTGGCTGCCGAAGTGCAAGCCGTGCAAGAAGCCAACATCGCCAGCCGCCTGACCGGCTATGTGACGGCGCTGCGGTTTTCTGAAGGCGACCGCGTCAAAAAAGGGGAGCTGCTGGTGCAGATCGACACCGCTGACGCCCTGGCCAACCTGCAGCGCGCACAAGCCGACCTGGCGCGCACGGACCAGCAGCAAGCTACCTTGAAGGCCGATCTGGCTGCCGCAGAAGTCGGGGCACGGGCGGCAGACGACCGCGCAGCGCGTGCCAAAACCCTGTACGACATGAAGGGCGTGTCGCTGGAGCAACTGCAAACCGAACAAACCAACCAGGCTAGCGCACAGGCCCGACTGGCGGGCACGCGCGGGGCGCTGAACGCTTACCAGGCCAGCCTGAGTGCGGTGAAAGCAGGTGTGCAGGCTGCGCAAATCAACCTGGGCTATGCCGACATCCGCGCACCGTTTGATGCCATGGTGGCCGCGCGACCGGTGCAAATGGGTGACCTGGCCACACCGGGCAAGCCCTTGATGCGCCTGGTGGGCTTGGGTGAGCAGCGCTTGCTGGTGACCTTGCCCGAGGGCGCGTCAGCCCAAGCGCTGCGCCTGAACAAGCAGGACTTGCCGCTCAAACCCTGGCCCGAAGCCACGGCCCAAGGCATGCGCCGCATGGAGGCACGCGCCACCGGCCTGACCCCTGGCACCCGCGCCAGCGTGCAACTACTGACCTACAAGGCTGACGGCGTGCTGCTGCCCGATGCCTGCCTGCTGGGCAATGATGGTCATGCCGCCACGGTGTTTGTGCTGCCCAAGGACGGCCCGGCCAAAGCGCTCAAAGTCAACCTCATCGCCAGTGGCAGCGAAGGCACCGTCAGCACCGATGAAGGCTTGAGCGGCCAGACCATCGCCTGTGGCGGGGCCGACGTGCTGACCCGTTTGGCTGCAGGTGTGCCTTACCGCATCGCCATGGGGCGCTAAGCCATGCTGTTTCGCTTTTTTTACCCCCGCCCGCTGCTGCTAGCGATGATTCTGCTGATCGGCGCAGTGCTGGGCGTGGTCGGATACGTCAACTTGCCGCGCAATATGTACCCGGATGTCGAGCGCTCACAAGTCACCGTCATCACACAGTTGCCCGGTGCCACAGCGCAAACCGTGGCACAAAAAATCTCGCGCCCGATCGAGCAGGAGCTCTACGCTTTGGCGGGCATTCGGGACGTGCAAAGCACCAACAAGAACGAAGTCTCTATTGTCAAAGCCGAGTTTGAGTACGGAAAGGACCTGGATGCCGCAACCTTGGGGGTCAACAACGCACTCTCCAGGGTGCGCGGTAAATTGCCGCCTGATGCCCCACCATCGGGCGTGTACGGTGTCGGTGGTTTCACCAGCCCGGTGCTCACGCTGGCGCTCTCGCCCAAGTCTGGCAGCGGGGTGTCTTTGAGCCAGATTCGGATGCTGGCCGAAAACGATTTGCGCACGGCATTTTTGACCCAGCCCAACATTGCCAACGTGGAAATTTTTGGCGGCTTTGAGCCCACGCTGCGGGTAGTGTTTGACCCTTTGCAACTCGCCAGCCACCAGATCAGTCCAGCGCAATTGCAGGACCTGATCGCCAAAATGGGGCGGGACTATCCCGTTGGCCTGTTTCAGCAAGCGTCGTCCCTGATGGCCTTAAGTGTTTATGGCGAGCGCGTCAGCGTTGAAGCCTTGCGCCGCTTGCCGCTGGGCAATGGCTTGACGCTGGCCGACGTGGCACAGGTGGAACTAAGCCAGGCAGAGCGTTTTTCAGCCTTCCATGGCAACGCCAAGCCCGCCATTGCCATGTCAATCCAACGTGCACCCGGGCAAAGCGTCCAAGGGGCTCTGACTGATGCCAACCGCATCTTGCAGGACGTGCAGCAGCGCTACGCCAACATTGAGTTTGCTGTGGCCGACAGCCAGCAGGAGCTAATAGAAACCTCCAACACCAACATGATCGAGGCGCTGCGTGATGCCATTGTGTTTGTGATGCTGGTGATGCTGCTTTTTCTGGCCAACTGGCGCGCGGTGGTGACGGCGCTCATCAGTATTCCGCTGGTTTGCTTGCTGACCCTGGCCGTGCTGTGGCTGATGGGCAAAGAGCTCAATATCATCGTCATGACCGGCATTATTCTGGCCTTGGGCATGCTGGTGGACGACGCGGTGGTGGTGCTTGAAAACATCGAGCGCCATTTGGAGCAGTTGCATGAAGAGGTTGAAGTTGCCGTGCGGCGTGGCACTGAAGAAGTGCTCTCACCGCTGTTGGTGGGCACGCTGGCCACAGTGGCGGTGATTGGGCCGCTGCTGTATGTGGGTGGCTTTTCTGAGGCCATCTTCTCGCACCTGATTCGCCCGGTGCTGATCGCCGTGTTTGTGTCTTATTTTCTGGCGGTTACCTTTATCCCCAAACTTTCGGCCTACTGGTATCGCAATGGCTTGCCACCAAAGAACCGTTGGGAACTGGCGCTAGAGCGCTTCTATCAGCGAACGCTGGCCGGCGGTGCCGGGTGGTACGTGGGCCTGTTGCGCTACGCCATGACTGGGGGCTGGCGCAAGCGTGCGTTACTGGTGCTGCCGGCCGTGCTGCTGCTGGCAGTCAGCATTGGCATCGTGGTGCCCTTGATCGGGCGCGACGCGCTCTCGCCCATGGACACAGGCATTGTGAAGGTGCACGTCAAATTTGGAGGCAATGTGCCGGTTGCGCAGGCCGAAGAACGACTCAGGGACTTTGAACAAGCCATGGCTCAGGACCCGCGCCTTTTGCGCAGCAGCGCCACTTTTGGGTCTGAGCCGGGCACGCTGTCACTTGGTTCGGGCCAACTGCCGGGCGAAGCGACCTTTACCCTGACCTATGTGGACCGGTTGAAGCGTGCACAAAGCAGTTGGGGTATTGAGGCTGATCTGCGCTCGCAATTGGCAAAGGTACCCGGTGTTGTCAGTGCCGATGTGTTTGACTCGGGTGCCACGGCGTTGTCCACCATCAAGGCACCGATTGACATTCGGCTCAGCAGTGACGACTGGCATCTTTTGACCCAGAGCGCACCGGCCGTGGTGGCGGCGCTTCAAGCGGTACCGGGCATCACCACTGTTTCCACCAGTTGGGATGCCAACAGTGAAGAAGCGCTCTTGATGCTGGATGAAGAAAAACTGCGCCTGCTGGGAGCCAGCCCAGACCAGGTGGTGGGGCAGTTGCCGCTCAAAGGTCTGGCCGTGGCCAGCCTCAGCAAAATGCCCAGTGTGGGCAGTTTGCCGGTGCGCACCTATTTCAGCGACAGCTACCGTGCCAATCCGCAAGCATTGCTGCTGTTGCCCATCGTGCTGGCCAACGGGCAAAGCGTGCCCTTGGGTCAGGTAGCGCGCATTGAGCACCACCCCTCGGTCGCCCTGCTGACCACGGATGGCATTCGCTACTCGCTGGACTTTTTTGCCTACCGTAACACACAGGCCATCAGCCAGATCAGTGACGCAGCGGTGGCAGCCGTAGCCAAAGTGCTGCCGCCCGGCGTGAGTTTCAGTGACGAGGGCGACTACCCAGCCTCCAGAGAATCGAGCAAACGCATGATTTTGGGACTGGGTCTGGGCATGTTGCTGCTGCTCGGTGTGCTGGTGTCTTTTTACCAAAGTGTCGGCTTGGGGTTGTTGTCGGTGGCGATCCTGCCGCTGTCGGTCATTGGTGCCATGTGGGGTCTGCTGGCCTTTGGCAAGGCGTTGGCGCTGCCCGCCATTTTTGGCATTGTGTTGCTGTTTTCCATCATCATCAAGAATTCGATCCTGATGGTGGACTTTATCCAGGAGCGTCGTGCAGAAGGCCAGGGTTCGCAACAAGCGGCCGAAGGTTCGGTGCTGCTGCGTTACCGCCCAATTCTGATGACGGCGCTGGCCACCATTGCCGGCATGATCCCGATTGCCATGGAAAACGCCATCGGGCTGGAGCGCCTGTCGCCGCTGGCCGATGCCGCCATTGGCGGGCTGCTGGTGGGCACCTTCATGAGCCTGTTTTACCTGCCGCTGTTTTATGTGTGGATGTCTGGTCAATCCGCCGCACACTCAAAACAATAGCTACTTGCGCTTATTTCGTAAGGGCTAGAGGCCAAAAACATTAAGAAAATTACGCTTGCTGGTTTTGGATGGCCTTTGCCTTTGCAGCGCGTTGGTCTTGTCGCCTGCATCTTTTCAACAAGCGCTGCGTCTCCAACCTTGACAACTTTGTCATTTGATTCCACAGGAGAAATTCACCATGACAGCCAACGAAATCCTCGACATGATGCGCAAAGGCATGGGCCAGGTGCCCGCCGCCATCGAAAAATCAGTACAGGTTGACCCCGGGCTGATCCAGGAGCATGTGCGCTCCAAAGCCTATGCCATGCCCCCTGAAGGCGGCGCCATGGACGAAGAAACCCGCACCATGATTTACCTGGCTGCCGCGCTGGCTGCGGGCAGCAGCACCTGCATCCAAGCCATGGCCAACAAGATCGCCCAGCAAGGCATGTCGGCGGCCAAAGCGCTGGAAACCGTTCACATCGTTCGATTTGCCATGACCAGCAAAGTCATTGGTGATGCTGAAGCGGTGTTTGGCGCGCTGGCAAACAAGTCGTCCAGCTAAGGCCTGCAACCTCGTGCAACACGTCACTCGCCATGAAACAGCACGCCGCCCACCTGGGTGAGCACTTGCGTCACCGCCTGTTCTTTTACGCCAGCGGCGCCATTGCTTTGGGCTGGGTGCTTGGCATCGGGTTGCCTGATGTCGCCAACTCACACCAGCGTGCGTTGGGCTGGATCATGAACACCCTGGTGTTCCTGATGATCTACCCGATGATGATCGGGCTCAACCTGGCGCAGTTGCCAAAAGCCTTGACGCAACCGCGTCCGTTGCTGCTCACGCTGTTCTACAACTTTGTCATCACGCCCCTGCTGAGCTACGCCCTGGTGCAGGCCATGGCCGCCCCGCCCGAACTGGCGCTGGGCTTTTATCTGGTGATGCTGATCCCGGGTTCGTCCATGGCGATTGCCTACACCGGCATGGCTGGCGGCAGCCTTGAAGTGGCCATGCTGGCACAAGCCGCAGGTTTTCTGGTGGTGCCCTTCGCGCTGCCATTTTTCATGCACTGGGCAGGTCAGTCGCAGGCGGTGGTGGTGCCACTGGGCAGTCTGGTCACCACCGTGGTGCTGGTGCTGATACTGCCCATGGCCCTGGGCGACGTCACGCGGCGCGCCCTGGTGCGCCGCTATGGCCCAGCCGTGTTGATGACCCTCAAGCCCTTTTTGGGGGTGATTCCGGCATTGACGATGCTGGTCCTGATGATGCTGATTTTTTTCAGCAAAGGGGTCATGCTGGCGCAAAACTGGCAGATGCTGCTGCCGCTGATGGCCGCCACGCTGGCGTTTTTGGTGGTCATCCTGGCCTTGATGACCTGGTTGAACCGGTGCATGGGGCTGTCGTATGCCGAGCACATGGCGGTGGCCTTTGTCTGCAGCGGCAAAAACAACGCCACGGCGATTGCGATTGCCATTTCCACCGCCGGGTTTGGCCCGATGGTGGCCGTGCCCGCCGCTACGCTGCCCATGTTTCAGGCGGTGCTGCTGGTGGGTTATGTGCATCTGGCTGACCGCCTGCGGCGCTACTATGCACAAGCGGTTTGACCATGGAGTCACCAGCAAAAAATATCATTTCAATAGCTGTTTACGCTTATTTAATAAGGGCTACAGGCTCATTTCATGCTCATCGAGGCTTTTTTGTTAGGCCTGAAATTTGTCCCCTTGGGCAATTTGCGCGATCATCGCGGCCATGAATGCCCAGAAAGATTTCACTGAAACGTCGGTTTGCTTGCCCTGCGCTGCTGCCATTCTGGACGATGGCAGCAGCGACATCGACGCCCGCTTGGCCGCGTTTGCCCAGCAACAATGCAAAAGCAGTGTGCGCGTGCGTGGCCTTTACATGCAACGACGCCCCGCAGCCAGCGGCTGCAAGGCGGATCGGGTGCTGGTGGACATCGCCACCGGAGACACCTATCTGGTGTCGCAACCACTGGGCCCGGGCTCGGTCGCCTGCAACTCCGACCCGCAAGGTTTTGCACGCGCCAGTCAAGTGCTACGCGATGCTTTGCGTCAGACACCTGACCTGGTGATCTGCAACCGCTTTGGCGGCCTGGAGTCTGAGGGGGGTGGCTTTGCCGCAGAATTGCTGGGCATCATGGCCAGCGGCATCCCGTTGTTGACGGTGGTGTCGCCCGCACGTGTCTGCGCCTGGCAGCGTTTTTCTGGGCAAGCGTCTTTGCTGGTAGCCGATGGTGCCGCCTGGCAATGCTGGCTTGATGCGGCTTTGAACCTGCGCCGTCTGCCTGCTGCGCGGTAGTTGTCTGCCAGGCCGACGCACGTTTGCTGCGGTGATGTTGTTGGCGAGTACGTGGTGGGTGGCGCAGGGGCTGGAGTTTGACGTGTTGCCTAACTGAACTTTGTTCGCTGCAAACAAGGGCTGGAGCACAAGCACTGCGGTAGCCTGCTGGAGGCGTTACATCTTTGCGCACTTGGCGTGCTTGCAAGCGACCCATGAAGAGAAGATGTTGTCGATGCTTTGATGTGCGTTATGTACGGACGATTGGCGTACAATTACTTGATCTAACCCGTGAACATTTTTTGGTAAGGATGAAGAACATGCAAGTCAGTACCACCTCCCCCACCAAGGCCAGAGGCTCACGGCTTGAGGCGCGCATTAGCAACGAACAAAAAGCGCTGTTTCAGCAAGCCGCGATGCTCTCCACTCGAACGTTAAGTGAGTTTGTGGTCGCCAGTGCCCAAGAGGCTGCGACCCGAATTATTGAAGCGCATGAAACCATTCGGCTTGAACGTGAAGACCAGATCAAGTTCGTCCAAGCACTGCTCAACCCACCCAAACCCAATGCGCGCCTGCGTCAAGCTGCCCAACAGTACCGCACCATGTTAGGCGTTTAAAACCGTGCTTATTACCGCGCGGCAAGTGCTGGCGCTGCAAAAAGAGCACGAGCGCCAGAACTTCACCTGCGGCAGCCCCGCGCTTGACCGTTATCTCAAGAGCCAAGCTCGCCAGGATAGCGACAAACGGGTTGCCGCTGTATTTGCATTGGTCCAGCCGCCAGCCTCTCAAGTGTTGGGTTACTACACCCTGTCATCGTCAACGATCCATGCCGATGAAGTGCCGCCAGAGATCGCTCGCAAACTTCCCCGCCATCCAAAATTGCCCGTCACTCTACTGGGACGTTTGGCAATCGATCAAGGACTCAAAGGTCAGGGGATGGGGCAGTTCTTGCTCATGGACGCACTGCATCGCAGTCTGCAAGCTGCCGTCGGTATTGCCGCCATGGCTGTTGTGGTTGATGCCAAAGATGCATTGGCAGCAGATTTTTATCAGCACTTCGGCTTCATACCGTTGAACCAGTCGATCAGTAGGTTGTTTTTGCCTATGAAGACCATCGCGACACTTTTCGATTAGATTTGTTGTAACCGAGTGGCAGTACCAAGTGCTGCAGCAAGCCTTGCGCGATACAGCCGAGCTGAACATACACATGGTAGGCGCGCAGCTTTCTGCAAATGGCGGCTCGGTACTCATCGACTTCAACACCGCCGCCGTGTCATTGGCATCCACAGGGCGGTGAATCCGATGCTTGGTGATCAGCGTCTGTCACCGTTTTGTCACTTCAGGTGCTTAGGCTACGCGATGTTATTTTTACTTTTGCAAGGACTGTTTTCATGAATTCTGCTTTTCTCTACCGCGCAGCCACCGCAGCCTGTCTGGTGTTTACCGTAGCGGCTTGTGCCAGCACCGGGTCACAAGACAAGCAAAGCGCACCGACCCCAGACAGCTACACCTTCGGCCTGTGGGGCGATATGCCTTACAAGAAAGCTGGCGACCAGCCCAAGCTGCCCGCTGTGCTGCAAAGCATCAACGCCTCAGACATTGCGTTTTCGCTGTACGACGGCGACATCAAGGATGGCAGCTCGAAGTGCACCGATGATGTCTATACCGACGCGCTCACCATGTTCAACACCCTGAAAAAGCCTGTGATTTACCTGCCTGGTGACAACGAGTGGACCGACTGCCACCGCACCAACAACGGCAGCATGAACCCGCTGGAGCGCCTGGCGCACCTGCGCAAAGTGATGTTCCCCAGCACCCGCTCGCTGGGCCAGCAAACCCTGGCGCTTGAACACCAGGGCAAATTGGGTGAGGCCTATGTGGAGAACACCCGCTTCTCTTATGGCCCGGTAATGTTTGCCGGCTTCAATGTGCCTGGCAGCAACAACAACCACATTGCCACACCCAAGCAATGCACCGGCAAGAGCAAGCGCAAACAGGCCGACTGCGACCTGGCCGTGGCCGAGTTCATGGCGCGTGACCCAGCCAACATCGCTTGGCTGAAAGAGACCTTTGCCAAAGCGCGTGAAGCCCAAGCCAAAGGCGTGGTCCTGGTGGTCCAGGGCGAACCTGGCTTTGACGTACCAGAAACCGAAGATGTCGATGAGAGCCTGGCGCCTGAGGTGAGCGGCTACCGTGCCTTCATGACCGCCGTGACGCAGGAGACCGAGCGCTTCAAAGGTCAAGTGCTGTTTGTGCATGGCGACATGCATGTTTTCAAGGTGGACAAGCCGTTGTACCAGCCACTCAAACCGCTGCTGAATTTCACCCGTTTGGGCACGTTTGGCAGCCCGTCACTGCATTGGGTCAAGGTCACGGTGAACCCGGCCAACCCTAATCTGTTCCAGATTGACCCGGTCGCAGTTCAACACGCCAAATAGGCAATGCAAGCGTCAGCAGACAACTCCTCTAGCCATTGGGTTCAACCGGCCTCGCCGAACATCAAGCCTGCCGCAGCCCTTGCTCCACCGTCGGATAGCGCAAGTGCAGGCGCAGTTCTTTTTTCAGCCGGGTGTTGTCCATGCGGCGCGATTCGCTCATGAAACTGAGCAACAGCAGCGGCATGTGGTCGGGCGCTGTGCTGCGCGGTACACGGCGTGGTCGCGGCAGCCCGTACAGGTCAGCAGCCAGGTCAAAGTAGTCGCCCATTTTCAAGACGCTGTCGTCATTGGCGTTGTAGATACGCTGCGGCTTACCGCGCCACAGCGCCGCCACGCAGGCGCGCGCCAGGTCGTCGGCGTGAACATGGTTGGTAAAAACGTCGTCTTCGGCATTGAGGACAGGTGTGCCGCGCAGCAATCGGTCGCGTGGCGTGCCGCCGACCCGATTGGGCGCGTAGATGCCAGGGATGCGCAAAACAGTACTCACCACGCCCGTAGAGCGGCCAAGGAAACGCACCAGACTTTCAGCATCAATTCGCTTTCCAGCCCTTGCTGTATGGGCGTCAGCAGCTCTTGTTTCTGTAACAATTTCACCTTGGCAGTCGCCGTAGACTCCGCTGGTGGAGCCATACACCAGCGACTGCGGCAGCGCGCGCTGGCGCAGCGTGCGTATCAGTGCCAATGTGCGCGGGTCGCCACGCCCGGCCTCTGGCGGCGGCGCCAGATGCACCACTCGCGTTGCCAGGCCACTCAAGCGCGCCAAGCTGGCGGGTTGATCCAGGTTGCCCTGCAACGGCGTGACTCCCTTGGCACGCAGTTCCGCCACCCGGCCCGCGCTGGAGGTGAGCGCCAACAAACATACCCTGCCTTGCATGAGGGCGGCCACGCGCACCCCCACGTCGCCACACCCCACCAGCAACACGCGCTCGCGCCGAAACCGCGCTGGCAACGCGCCGGGCCGGGTGGCATACAACAGAGGGTGAGGGCTTTTCAATGCAGGCAAAATCGGTTCCTTTGAGATTGGCAACAAGCCCCAAGGATACCCAGAACATGACAAATATGGCTGACAACAGCTCCCATTTCCAGATTTCCATCGAACCCAGTGGCCGCAATTTTGCCGTTGCCGCCGGTGAAACCATCCTGGCCGCCGGCATCCGCCAGGGCGTCAATATGCCCTACGGCTGCAAAGACGGCGCCTGTGGGTCATGCAAATGCACAAAGCTCAGCGGCTCAGTCACGCAAGGCGCCCACCAAAGCAAGGCACTCAGCGACGATGAACAAGCACAGGGCTTCGTACTGACGTGTTGCGCTTTTGCCACCAGCGATGTGGTTCTTGAGTCCCGACAGGTCACCGCCGAAGGTACCTTCCCGATCAAAAAAATGCCTGTGCGCGTCAAACAAATCGAACGCAAGTCGAACGACGTCGTGCGACTGGTACTGCAAACGCCGGCCAACGAGCCGCTGCAGTACCACGCAGGCCAGTATGTTGAGTTTTTGCTCAAAGACGGCAAACGGCGCAGTTATTCGATGGCCAATGCGCCGCACCTCATCGCCAACGGGCTCGACTTGCACATCCGGCACATGCCTGGCGGCTTGTTCACCGACCAGGTCTTCAACACCATGAAAGAGCGTGATATTCTGCGCATCGAAGGCCCTTACGGCAGCTTTTACCTGCGCGAAGACAGCACCAAACCGATCATCCTGCTGGCCTCGGGCACCGGGTTTGCACCGATCAAGGCGCTGCTCGAACATATGCAGTTCGTGGGCATCGCGCGCCCGGTCACCCTGTATTGGGGCGGCCGTCGCCCCTCTGACCTGTATCTGGATGACTGGGTCAAAGCGCAGTTGCCAACGATGCCGCACCTGCGCTATGTGCCAGTCGTGTCCGATGCGCTACCTGAAGACGGCTGGGCCGGTCGCACCGGTTTTGTCCACCGCGCGGTACTGGCTGATTACCCTGATCTGTCTGGCTTTCAGGTGTACGCCTGCGGCGCCCCGGTCGTGGTGGCGTCGGCGCAGCGGGATTACATCGGTGCCGGGTTGCCGCCCGATGCGTTTTATGCCGACGCCTTCACCTCTGAAGCCGACAAGGCGCCTGACGCCACAACCTGAACGCCGCGCCAACCACTGCCGTGCCGAAGCGGATTCATTTGTCACAAATACTTACCTTGGCCAACGCTTCCCCGACTTCCCAACGCCGCCTTTTTGCGGCACATTACGGTTCCATGTCCGCTGCCTGGCGGAACAAGACTGAGAGACAACCAATGAATCCACTTTTTTCGATCCAATCCCGCACCGTCGCCCTGGGCTTGGCGGCTGCTGCTGGCGTCGCTGCATTCCTGGCCGGCTGCACGTCCACACCACTGCCGCCACCGGTTGCCTCGGCACCCCCACCCGCGCCCAAGCCTGCGCCCAAGCCGATTGTGGTGATTCCGCCGGTGGCAGCGCCCACGTTTGTATCGCAAGCGCGCTCCCCACGCGACTACCGTCAGGACGCCGCCCGTCACCTCTACACCAAGAATGCCGATCGCATCTACCACGGCAAGATGCCGCCGCTGCTCTACGCAGTGGGTGTATTGCAGGTGGAAGTCGATGGCCGAGGCAACGTGACTGGCACCAGCTGGATGCGCGCGCCCCGTCACGCCCCCGAGGTGATGGCCGATATTGAGCGCACCGTGCGCTTGGCGGCACCGTATCCTGCACCGGTGCGGCTTGGCCGCGTCACGTACACCGACACCTGGTTGTGGCACAAGAGTGGAACTTTCCAGCTCGATACACTGACCGAAGGCCAGGTGTAAAACGTCTATTTTCACCTGCAGGTTTTTTGACGGGCATCAGTAAAACGCATTTTGGTGCGTTCTCTTGATAGTTTGGCGGGGGTAAAGTAGCGCCCACCCAAAACCACAGGAGATGCCATGAGCCAGGAACTGTCCCCCGCCGAACTTGCCTTGCGGGATGCCACCCGGGAATACCACCGTCTGCCCACCCGCGGCAAGATTTCGGTCAACGCCACCAAGCCACTGATCAACCAGCGCGACTTGTCCTTGGCGTACTCACCCGGCGTCGCCTACCCCTGTCTGGAAATCCAGGCCAACCCGGACCTGGCTTATGAGTACACCAGCCGCGGCAACCTGGTGGCGGTGATCTCCAACGGCACGGCGGTGCTGGGTCTGGGCGACATTGGCCCACTGGCCGGAAAACCGGTGATGGAAGGCAAAGCCTGTCTGTTCAAGAAGTTTGCCGGTGTTGACGTGTTTGACATTGAGCTCGACGAACATGACCCCGATAAACTCGTCGACATCATTGCCGCGCTGGAGCCCACCCTGGGCGGTATCAATTTAGAGGACATCAAGGCCCCTGAGTGCTTCTACATCGAAGAAAAACTCAAGGCGCGCATGGGTATCCCGGTGTTCCACGACGACCAGCATGGCACGGCCATCATCAGCAGCGCGGCGTTGGTCAATGCACTCGATCTGGTCGGAAAAAAGATTGAAGACGTCACCGTAGCAGTCTCGGGCGCTGGTGCCGCGGCCATCGCCTGCCTGAACGTGATGGTGGGTCTGGGCGTGCAGGTCAAGAATGTCTTTGTTTGCGACTCCAAGGGCGTCGTCTACAAAGGCCGCCCCGGTGGTTACGACAAGTCCAAAGCGCGTTTTGAGCAGGACACGCCCAAGCGCACACTAGCCGACGCGGTCAACGGTGCCGATGTGTTTCTGGGTTGCTCGGCCGCTGGCGTGCTCACACCCGAGATGGTCAAGACCATGGCTGACAAGCCCATCATCCTGGCGCTGGCCAACCCCGAGCCCGAGATTCGCCCCGAGCTGGCCAAAGCCGCCCGACCGGACTGCATCATTGCCACCGGCCGCAGCGACTACCCCAACCAGGTTAACAACGTCCTGTGCTTCCCCTACATTTTCCGTGGCGCACTGGACTGTGGTGCCACCCAGATCACCGAAGAAATGAAACTGGCCTGCGTGCGCCAGATTGCCGACCTGGCCAAGGCCGACATCAGTGAAGAAGTCGCCAGCGCCTATGCCGGGCAAGACCTGGCCTTTGGCCCGGACTTCATCATTCCCAAGCCGTTTGACTCGCGCCTGATTTTGCGCATTGCCCCGGCCGTGGCCGAGGCGGCTGCCAAATGTGGCGTGGCCAAACGTCCGATCAAGGACATGGATGCCTACCGGCGCGAGCTGTCGCGCTTTATCTACTCCACTGGCATGCTGATGGAGCCGGTGTTCAACGCCGCCCGCAATGCGCCCGCAGCATCCAAACGCGTGGCGTATGCCGAAGGTGAAGACGAACGCGTGCTGCGCGCGGCGCAAGTGGTGGTCGAAGGCAACCTGGCGCGCCCGATTCTGATTGGCCGCCCGGCGGTGATCGAGGCCCGCATTGCCAAAGCGGGCCTGCGCCTGCAACTGGGCAAGGATGTCGACGTGGTCAACCCCGAGGACGACCCGCGTTTCCGTCAATACTGGGAAACCTACCACCAGATCAAGGGCCGCGACGGCGTCAGCCCCGAGGCGGCCAAAGCCGCGGTGCGCCGCAGCACCACCACCATTGCTGCGTTGAGCGTCAAGCTGGGCCATGCCGATGCCATGCTGTGCGGGCTGCACGGCCGCTTTGACGTGCACCTGGACCATGTGCGCGACATCATCGGGCGCAAGGCCGGGGTGGACACCTTTGCCACGCTCAATGCACTGATGCTGGAACACCAGAGCATTTTTGTCGCCGACACCTACGTCAATGAAGACCCCACCGCCGAGCAGTTGTGCTCGATTGCCCGCATGGCCGCCGATGAAGTTCGTCGCTTTGGTGTGCCGCCCAAGGTGGCGTTCTTGTCGCACTCCAACTATGGTTCTTCGCAACGTGCCTCGGCTCGCAAAATGCGTCGCGCCACCGAACTATTCAAAGCAGCCAACCCGGACATCGAATGCGACGGTGAACTGCAGGGCGACGCCGCGCTGTCCGAA
>PFKL01000001.1 GCA_002784245.1 Comamonadaceae bacterium CG_4_10_14_3_um_filter_60_75 | reverse complement strand
GGGAGCCGCTGCTCAAGCACGCCGGGGCGATTTTCATGGGCGCGTACACCAGCGAAAGCCTGGGCGACTATTGCGCTGGTCCCAACCATGTGCTGCCCACCAGCGGCACCGCGCGCTTTAGCTCACCGCTGGGTGTGTACGACTTCCAAAAGCGCAGCAGCCTGATTGAAGTCAGCGAAGCGGGCGCGCAAACGTTGGGTCAGATTGCGTCGGTTCTGGCGCACGGCGAAGGCTTGCAGGCCCATGCACGTGCCGCCGAGCTGCGACTGAAGTAGCCCGACTTACCCATTATTAGAAGGCGGGTTTTCTTGACCTGCGACAGAACGGGGGAGTACGGGCGAGATTAGACTTTCTTCACGTTTTTACCGGGGGAGTCCTGCAACCATGAGCAACCTCAGCCATTCTTCGGCCGTTTCCGCGTCGAGCCTCAAGACCTTGCTGGCGCGCTACCATGCCGACCCACATGCCTTGGTGCAAATTCTGCGTGAATTGCAGGCCCAGCACGGTTGGTTGCCGCGCCCGGCATTGGGCCAAATTGCCCGCGCCCTGGGTGTCACGCTGGCCCATGTGGAAGGCGTGGCAGGCTTTTACCGGTTCCTGCACTTGCAGCCAGTGGGCAGCTACCGCATCCTGTTCAGCGACAACATCACCGACCGCATGGGCGGTAGCGAAGAAATGCTGCGTCACCTGTGCCATCTGCTCAAAGTGCGTCCTGGCGAGATGCGAGCAGATGGCCGCGTCAGTGTGACCACCACCTCATGCACGGGGCTGTGCGACCAGGGTCCCGCGCTGCTGGTCAACCACCACCAGGTGGTGACGCGTCTGACGCCAACGCGCATCGACCATCTGGCCACGCTGATCGAGCAAAAAACGCCGCCTGAACAATGGCCTGTGGACTGGTCGCGGGTTGACGAGAACATTCAGCGTGCCGACGTCAAGCTCGGTGTGCAACCCGCGCCCGGGCAGGCGCTGGCCGCGGTGCTGGCACGCGGTCCGCAAGCCATGCTTGACGAGCTCAAGCGCGCCAAGCTGCGCGGCCGTGGTGGCGCCGGTTACGCCACTGGCACCAAATGGCAACTGTGCCGCAACGCCCCGGGCGAAACACGTTACATCGTCTGCAACGCCGATGAAGGCGAACCCGGCACCTTCAAGGACCGGGTGTTGCTGATGCACAGCTTTGACGCGGTGGTGGAGGGCATGACGATTGGCGCACGGGTGGTGGGCGCGCGCCAGGGCTTCATCTACCTGCGTGGCGAATACCGCTTTTTGCTCGACCAGCTGCAAGCGGTATTGCAGCGCCGCCGCGAAGCCGGCTTGCTGGGTGCGGCGATTCTTGGGCAGGCCGGGTTTGACTTTGACCTCACGATCCATCTGGGCGCTGGCGCCTATGTGTGCGGTGAAGAGTCGGCACTGATCGAGTCGCTGGAGGGCAAGCGCGGCACACCGCGCATCCGGCCGCCGTTTCCGGTGGAGCACGGCTACCTGGGGCAGCCGACCACGGTCAATAATGTGGAAACCTTTTGCGCGGTGACGCACATTGCGCTGCACGGGGCCGACTGGTGGCGCGGCATTGGCACGGCGCAATCCACCGGAACCAAGCTTCACTCGGTCTCGGGGGACTGTGAGCGCCCCGGTATTTATGAATACCCGTTTGGCACACGCATTGGCCGCATTCTGGAAGACTGTGGCGCGCGCAATACGCAGGCGGTGCAGGTGGGTGGGCCTTCGGGCGTGTGCCTGTCGGCGTCAGAATTTGGTCGCCACATCGGCTTCGAGGACGTGCACACCGCGGGTGCGTTCATGGTGTTTGACCGCAGTCGCGACATGTTTGAAGTGGCGCTCAATTTTGCCCAGTTTTTCGCCCATGAGAGTTGTGGTTTTTGCACCCCGTGCCGGGTCGGTACCCAACTGGTGTTGCGTCGCATGGACAAGCTCAAACGCGGCTACGGCTCTGGCGACGACGTGCAGATACTGTTTGAGCTGGACAAGCTGATGCACAGCGCCACCCATTGCGGCCTGGGCGCGACTGCCTGCAACCCGCTGCGTGACACCATTGCCAAATTTCGCCCCGCCTATGACAAGTATGTGACATCGCTGCACTTTGTTCCCGGCTTTGACATGGACGCCGAGCTCTCGCAAGCGCGTCTGGCCACCGGACGCGATGACCACGGTGCACACCTGGAGACACTGGCATGACCGACCACAGCCGCATTGACGCCCTCAGCCCGGGCACTTTCACCCTGGACGGCGAAGAAGTTGAATTTGGCCCCGGAGATTCAATCCTGCAAGCTGCCACACGCGCGGGTTATTACATCCCGCACCTGTGCTGGCACCCTGACTTTGGCGCCAAAGGGTCTTGTCGCCTGTGTACCGTGCGCATCAACGGCCGCAGCGGTGCCGCCTGCGCGGTGCAAGCTGCTTCGGGGCAGGAGGTCGAGAGCAACACCGACGACCTGAATGCGCAACGCAAAACCCTGTTGCAGATGATGTTCATCGAAGGCAACCACTTTTGTCCGTCGTGCGAGAAAAGCGGCAACTGCAAGCTGCAGGCAACCGCCTACGCCATGGGCATGGAAGGCCCGCACTTTGAGGAGTTTTATCCCAGCCGACGTGTTGACGCGAGCCATCCGGATCTGCTGCTTGACCTCAATCGCTGTATCCAGTGCCTGTTGTGCATCCGCGCCAGCCATGACGCTGACGGCAAGGATGTGTTTGCCATCGGCGGCCACGGCATCCAGACGCACCTGCTGGTCAATAGCCCCAGTGGCCTATTGGGTGACAGCGCCATCGCCGCCACCGACCGCGCTGCCAACATCTGCCCGGTGGGGGCGATCCTGCCCAAGCGCGTGGGTTTTGTCATCCCGATCGGGCAGCGCAGCTTTGACGTCAAGCCGATCTCCGAGCAGCTCGAAGGAGCCAAGCCATGAAGTTCAATAGCTCTGGAAATAATAGCGTGACGCCCAATTTATATCTTCCGCGCAAGCTTAAAGTGGCAACGGTTTCGCTGGCGGGCTGCTTTGGTTGCCACATGTCTTTGCTCGACATTGACGAGCGTTTGTTGCAGTTGCTCGAGTTGGTGGAGTTTGACCGCTCGCCGCTGACCGACATCAAAACCATTGGTCGCTGCGACATCGGTCTGATTGAAGGGGGCTTGTGCAACGCCGAAAACGTGCAGGTCTTGCGCGAGTTCCGCGCGCATTGCAAGACGCTGGTAGCGGTGGGCGCGTGCGCCATCAACGGCGGTCTGCCAGCGCAGCGCAACCAGCTCGACGTGGGCCAGATGCTGTGCGATGTGTATTGCACACAGCGTGGCACCGTGCCCGGCAGCCGGGTTCCCAATGACCCCGAACTGCCATTGCCGCTCAACCACGTGCACCCAATCCACGAGGTGGTACATGTCGATTACTTCTTGCCCGGTTGCCCGCCCAGTGGCGACGCGATCTGGGCGTTTTTGAATGACCTGATCGCCGGGCAGTCGCCGCAATTGGGTCACGGGCTCATCCATTACGATTGAATCAGGGGACACCGTCATGCCATTTGCACTTGAAACCGCCGCGCATCCGGAAAACCTGCGCCGGGTTGCGATCGAGCCCGTGTCGCGCGTTGAGGGCCACGGCAAGGTGACGCTGTTGCTCGACGCGCAAAACCATATCGAGCAGGTGCGCCTGCACATCGTCGAGTTCCGGGGCTTTGAGAAATTCATTGAAGGCCGCCCTTACTGGGAGGTGCCGGTGATGGTGCAGCGGCTGTGCGGCATCTGCCCGGTGTCGCATCACCTGGCCGCATCCAAGGCGTTTGACCGGGTGGTGGGTGCCGCGCCGGTGACGGCCAGCGCCAACGCCGTGCGCCGCCTGATGCACTACGGACAAATGTTGCAGTCACACGCGCTGCATTTTTTTCATCTGTCGTCGCCAGACTTGCTGTTTGGCTTTGACTCGGAGGTTGCCAAGCGCAACATTGTTGGTGTGGCGCAGGCCTACCCCGACATCGCCAAAAAAGGCATTTTGCTGCGCAAGTATGGCCAGGAGATCATCCGCATCACCTCGGGCAAGCGGGTCCACGGTACCGGCTCGGTGCCCGGTGGCATCAACAAGCTGGTCACGCGCGAGGAGCGTGACAGCCTGCTGCGCGAACTGCCGCAGATGCTGCAATGGGCGCAGGACTCGGTCGACATTGCCAAACAGCTGCACGCGCAGAACCCGGCGCTGTACAACCAGTTTGGCAGCTTCAAGTCCAACCTGCTGTCGCTGGTGCGTGCCGACGGCGCCATGGATCTGTATGACGGCGTGCTGCGCGCGCGCGATGCCAACGGCCAGATTTTGTTCGACGGGCTGGACGACCAGCGCTACGGTGAGGTGATCGAAGAAGAAGTGCGCGCCTGGAGCTACATGAAATTTCCGTACCTGCGCGCGCAGGGCCGCGCGCTGGGCTGGTACCGCGTCGGGCCGCTGGCACGGGTGCAAAACTGCGATTTCATCCCCAGCGAGCGTGCCGAAGCCGAACGCCAGACCTTTGTGGCCTGGGGGCATGGTGAGCTGATTCACGCCTCGCTGGCCTACCACTGGGCGCGCATGATCGAGCTTCTGCACGCGGCCGAAGTGATTGGCGAGCTGCTGCACGATCCTGCCCTGCTGGCCGGTGACCTGGTGGCCAGCGGTGTGCGTCAAGGCAGTGGTGTGGGCATCATCGAGGCCCCGCGCGGCACGCTCATTCACGATTACGACGTTGGCGACGACGACCTGGTCACGCGCTGTAACCTGATTGTGTCGACCACCCACAACAACCAGGCGATGAACGAGGCGGTGCGCGCGGTGGCGCGTGACTACCTGGACGGCCACGAACTGACCGAAGGCCTGCTCAACCACATCGAAGTCGCCATCCGCGCCTACGATCCCTGCCTGTCGTGCGCCACCCACGCGCTGGGCAAGATGCCGCTGGAGGTGACACTGCTGGCGGCCGACGGCAGTGTGCTGGATCGGCGCGAAAAATCTGGTGTATGACCGCACCGGTACTGGTTTTTGGCTGGGGAAACCTGAGTCGGGGTGATGACGCGCTGGGGCCATTATTTGTCAACGCTTTGCGCGAGCAATTGCCGACAACTTTTGCAAACCAGGTGGATTTTTTGGACGATTACCAGTTGCAGGTGGAACACGCATTGGACCTGGAGGGTCGCAGTCAGGTGCTGTTTGTCGATGCCAGCCTGACCGCATCGGCTCCGTTTGAGGTGTACGCCCTCCAAGCCACCGTCGATGAAAGCATCAGCACCCACAGCCTGTCGCCGCAAGCGCTGATGCAGGTGTACCAAAATTTGCAGGGCACGCCGCCGCCGTGCCTGCTTTTGGCGATTCGGGGTGACAGCTTTGAGCTTGGCGAACCACCCAGTGCCAGCGCCCTGCAGCACCTGGCTGCCGCGCTGACTTGGGCGCAGCAAGCGCTGCGAGTCGGTCGCGGGACTGGCTTCGCGCTGTGAATCTCGACTTACACTGAGGCTAAATCTCAATGTTGGCAACGCTTGTTGTCAATCTTTGCTTCCTGGTTTTTGCACTCCTCAACGCGTTAACACATGCCCGATCCCACTCATCCGCCGCTAGCGAATATTCGCCCCGATGTGCAAGCCATGCACGTCTACGTGGTGCAAAACGCCGACGGCATGGTCAAGCTTGATGCGATGGAGAACCCGTACCGCTTGGCGCCGCAGTTGCAGGCGGAACTGGGTCAGCGCCTGGGCGCGCTCGCGTTGAATCGTTACCCCGGCCAGCGCACGGTTGATTTGCAACAGGCCTTGACGCGTTATGTGGGGTTGCCCGAGGGCTTTGCGTTGATGTTGGGCAATGGCTCGGACGAGCTCATCAGCTTGCTGGCGCTGGCCTGCAGCATGCCACCGACGGCGGCTAACGGTTCTAAAAAAGCCGTGGTGCTGGCGCCCGAGCCGGGTTTTGTCATGTACGCCATGAGCGCGCAGTTGCAGGGCTTGGATTACGTGGGGGTGCCCCTGACTGCTGACTTTGAGCTGAACGTAACCGCCATGCTCACCGCCATCGCACGCCACCACCCGGCCATCACCTACCTGGCTTATCCCAACAACCCCAGCGCCAATCTGTGGGCGGACGACGCCATGGACGCGGTCATTGCCGCTGCTGGCGCGCAGGGCGGCCTGGTGGTGATCGACGAGGCCTACCAGCCTTTTGCCGCCAAAAGTTATTTGGGGCGACTGGCGCGCTATCGCCATGTGCTGCTGCTGCGCACGCTCAGCAAGTTTGGCCTGGCTGGCGTGCGGCTTGGCTATTTGATCGGGCCGCAGGCGCTGATCGCGCAGATCGACAAAGTACGCCCACCCTACAACGTCAGCGTTCTCAACGCTGAGGCAGCCTTATTTGCGCTCGAACATCAAGCGACTTTTGAGGCGCAAGCGCAGGATATCTGTGCGCAGCGTGCTCTGCTTTTAGAAGTATTGCCCAGGCTGCCCGGCGTGCAGGTGTTCCCCAGTCAGGCCAATATGATCCTGCTGCGCGTGCCCGATGCGCAAAAAACTTTCGACGACCTCAAACAACGTGGCGTGCTGGTGAAGAACGTTTCTAAAATGCACCCATTGCTCAATAACTGCCTGCGCCTGACGGTGGGCACCGCCCCTGAAAACCGCCAGTTGCTGGCTGCCCTGGAAGCCTCACTATGACCCAATACGCACTGACCAATCTCCCTGAAGGCCAGGCCAAGCGCCTGCCGCGTGTGGCCGAGCTGACCCGCAACACCGCAGAGACGCAAATCACCGTGCGCGTCAACCTCGACGGCACGGGTGTGGCGCGGCTGCACACCGGCATCGGCTTTTTTGACCACATGCTCGACCAGATTGCCCGCCACGGACTGATCGACCTGGACATTGATGCCGAGGGCGACCTGCACATTGACGGCCACCACACGGTGGAAGATGTCGGCATTACCCTGGGCCAGGCGGTGCACAAGGCGGTGGGCGACAAAAAAGGCATTTGCCGCTACGGCCACGCCTACGTGCCGCTGGACGAGGCGCTGAGCCGCGTGGTGATTGATTTTTCCGGCCGGCCCGGTTTGGTGATGGACGTGCCGTTTACCAGCAGCATGATCGGCAGCTTTGACAGCCAGTTGGTGCACGAGTTTTTTCAGGGCTTTGCCAATCACGCGTTTGTCACGCTGCACATTGACAACCTCAAGGGCAGCAACGCGCACCACCAGTGCGAGACCGTGTTCAAGGCCTTTGCCCGCGCCTTGCGCAGCGCGCTGGCGTTCGACGCGCGTGCCTTGGGGCAGATTCCGTCGACCAAAGGTGCGCTCTAGTTTTATATGAAAAATAGGCCTCTAGCGCTTATATTCATTGAGTAAGCAGCTATGACTTCAATAGTAAATAGCAAACTGGGCAAGACCGTTGCCGTGGTTGATTACGGCATGGGCAACCTGCGTTCGGTGTCGCAGGCGGTGCAAGCCGCCGCCAGTGGCACCGGTTTTCAGGTGGTCATCACGCAAGACCCGGACGTGGTGCGCGCCGCCGAGCGCGTGGTGCTGCCAGGGCAAGGGGCCATGCCCGACTGCATGCGCGAGCTGCGCGAGTCGGGCTTGCAAGCCTCGGTGCTGGAAGCTGCGGCCAGCAAGCCGCTGTTTGGCGTGTGCGTGGGCATGCAGATGTTGCTCGATCACAGCGCCGAAGGCGACACGCCGGGCCTGGGGCTGATCCATGGCGAGGTGCTCAAGTTTGAGTTGGCTGGCCAGTTGCAGCCCGACGGCAGCCGTTACAAAGTGCCGCAAATGGGCTGGAACCAGGTATGGCAAATCGCGCACGACGGTGCCAAACACCCGGTGTGGGGCGACGTGCCCGACGGCAGTTACTTCTATTTTGTGCACAGTTTTTACGCCA
>PFKL01000026.1 GCA_002784245.1 Comamonadaceae bacterium CG_4_10_14_3_um_filter_60_75 | reverse complement strand
TTGGGCCACCGGCAACCCGGCCAATGCGCTGGCCAATGCCGTGCCGTATTTGCAAGCCTTTGGTCACACCGTGCTGGCGTGGATTTGGCTGGATGTGGCGCTGGCCACTGTCAGGCAAGATGCTGCGCTATCCATAGCTGCTAGTGCAGGACGGATAAGGGCTGCAGCCTATTTTTATCATTATGAGTTGCCCAAGATCGGAGCCTGGTTGGGCGTGGTCAGCACCTGCAATCCGATTTGTGCGACGATGCCAGAAGACGCGTTTTGAAGAAAGATCACCATGACCCGCACTGTCCACACTCTCTTTGATCTCAAGGGCAAAACTGCGCTGGTCACCGGTGGCTCGCGCGGGCTGGGGCTGCAAATGGCGCACGCGTTGGGTGAGGCTGGTGCGCGCCTCATGCTGGCTGCGCGCAAAGCCGATGAGCTCGAAGCCGCCACCGCCGACCTGCAAGCCGCCGGCGTTGACGCGCGTTGGGTGGCGGCTGACTGCGCGCAAGAGGGCGACATTGAAAAGCTGGTGACCGAGACCTTGCAGCGCATGGGCGACATTGATATTTTGGTCAACAACGCAGGCGCTACCTGGGGCGCACCGGCGCAAGACCATCCGGTGGCTGCCTGGGACAAGGTGATGAACCTGAACGTGCGCGGCTACTTCTTGCTGAGTCAGCAGGTCGCGCGGCGCAGCATGATCCCTCGTGAAAACGGCAGTGGTGGGCGCATCATCAACGTGGCCTCGATTGCCGGGCTGGGCGGCAACCCCAGCGGCATGACCACGCTGGCCTACAACACCAGCAAGGGCGCGGTGATCAACTTCACCCGCGCGCTGGCCTGCGAATGGGGGCAATACGGCATACGCGTCAATGCGATTTGCCCGGGCTTTTTCCCCAGCAAGATGACCGCGGGCACGCTGGCCGCGCTGGGTGAAGACCGCCTCAAAGCTGCCGCACCGTTGCGCCGGCTGGGCGACGATGAAGACCTCAAAGGCGTCGCGCTGTTGTTCGCGTCCGACGCGGGCAAACACATCACCGGCCAGTGCTTGGCGGTGGACGGTGGCGTCAGCGCCGTGGTTGGGGGATGATCGGGCCATGCAATTTTCTGTACGTATTCCTTTTGTCGAACTGCTCGGCTTTGCGCTGAAGAAGTTTGAAGGCGGTGAGGCCGAGATCAGCTTCACGCCTGCGCCCGAGCATTTGAATTCGTTTGACGTGGTGCACGGCGGTGCCAGCATGACGCTGCTCGACGTGGTGATGGCGCACGCCGCCAGGTCGGTACAGCCCGATCTGGGCTGCGTCACCATCGAGATGAAGACCAGCTTCATGCGCGCGGCCAAAGGGCCACTGATTTCGCGCGGCAAGCTGCTGCACCGTACCGCCACCCTGGCATTTACCGAAGGCAGCGTCTTTGACGCCAGCGGCAAGCTGTGCGCCCACGCTACCGGCACCTTCAAGTTTGTCGCGCGCCTGCCGGTGGGCAACCGCAGCAGCCATGCGCTCAATTCCATCCGTACTGACTGAACCAGGAGAACCCAACCATGCCTACCAACCAACAAATCGTGCTCGACAACCGCCCGCAAGGCGAAGCCGTTGCCAGCAATTTCAAACTTGTCAGCGGCCCAACACCCGCACTGTTGCAGGGCCAGGTGCTGGTGCGTCACCACTACCTGAGCCTGGACCCCTACATGCGTGGCCGCATGAACGACGGCAAAAGTTACGCCGCGCCGCAGCCGCTGGGTGAGCCCATGATTGGCGGTACCGTGGGCGAGGTGGTCGAGAGCAAGCACCCCAAATTCGCCGTGGGTGACAAGGTGGTTGGCATGGGGGGCTGGCAAGAGTACAGCGTGGTCAACGGTGACGATCTGGGCGCGCTGCGCAAGGTGGATACCACCCATATCCCTTTGAGCGCCTACCTGGGTGCCGTTGGCATGCCGGGCGTAACGGCCTGGTATGGCTTGGTCAAGATCATTGAACCCAAGGCGGGTGAAACCATGGTCGTCAGCGCCGCCACCGGTGCCGTGGGCAGTGCGTTTGGCGCGCTGGCCAAGGCGCGTGGCTGCCGTGTGGTGGGCATTGCCGGTGGGCCCGACAAATGCAAGTACGCCGTGGACGAGCTGGGCTTTGACGAATGCATTGATTACAAGCAGCACCCGCATGTGGGGTCGCTCGCCAAAGCGCTCAAGGTGGCGTGCCCGAACGGCATCGACGGCTATTTTGAAAACGTGGGTGGCATGATTCTGGACGCGGTGCTGCTGCGCATGAACGCCTTTGGCCGGATTGCGGTGTGCGGCATGATCGCCGGCTACAACGGTGAGCCGCTGCCGCTGACCAACCCGGCGCTGATTCTGGTGAGTCGCCTGAAAGTGCAGGGGTTTATCGTCAGCGAACACATGGAAGTCTGGCCCGAAGCCCTGAAAGAACTGGGCACGCTGGTGGCCACTGGCAAGCTGCGACCGCGCGAGTCGGTGGCGCCAGGCATTGCCGCAGCGCCTGAGGCTTTTTTGGGCTTGCTCAAAGGTAAAAACTTCGGAAAGCAGTTGGTCAAACTTATTTGACGTGGGCCTTGCATCATGACCTTCAAACTCTGGTCGATCGGTGGTATGGGTGCCGCAGCGTCGCGCAAGTCTGACACGCCGGTATGGCGCTTGATGGCGTTTGAAGACCTGCGCGTGGCTGAACTTTACGAGGTGCTGCGCTTGCGCAGCGAGGTCTTTGTGGTGGAGCAGCAGTGCCTGTTTCAGGACATGGACGGTGCAGACCAGAAGGCCATGCATCTGCTGGGCGTGCAGCACGGTGAATTGCAAGCCTATGCGCGCTGTTTTGCTGCGGGCGTCAAGTTCCCTGAGGCCAGCTTTGGCCGCGTGCTGGTTCGCCAGAGCGCGCGTGGTACCGGCCTGGGTCACGCGCTGATTGATCAGGCCATTGCCGCTATTGGACAGGTCTGGGGACCACAGGCGATCCGCATTGGCGCGCAGCTGCAGCTCAGCGCTTTTTACGGCAGACACGGCTTTGTCGATGTCGGCAAAAATTATCTGGAAGATGGCATACCCCATCTCGAAATGCTGCGCCCGGTGTGACGCGGCTATTTCACCTTGACTTGTAAAGGCGATCATGATCACTGATTTCAAAGGCAAGACAGTCGTCTTGACCGGTGCTGGCTCGGGCTTCGGGCTGGAGATGGCACGCATCGGGGCGCGCCTGGGCATGAACCTGGTGCTCGCCGATGTACAGCAAGACGCGCTCGATGCCGCTGCAGCGCAAGTGCAGGCTGCCGGCGCGCAAGTGCTGGCGCTGCGCGTGGACGTGTCGCAAGCCGATCAGGTCGAGGCCCTGGGCCATGCCACGCAACAACGTTTTGGTGCGCCCCACCTGGTTTTCAACAACGCCGGTGTTGCCAGTGGCGGCCTCATTTGGGAAAACACCGCCGCCGACTGGGTCTGGGTGCTGGGCGTGAACCTGATGGGTGTGGCGCACGGTGTGCGCGTGTTCACGCCGATGATGCTTGCCGCAGCCAAAGCCGACCCCGCCTGGCGCGGTCACATCGTCAACACCGCCAGCATGGCCGGGCTCTTGAATGCCCCCAACATGGGGGTCTACAACGCCAGCAAGCATGCGGTGGTGAGCTTGTCCGAGACCTTGTTCCAGGATCTGGCGCTGGTGACTGATCAGATTGGCGCGTCGGTGCTGTGCCCTTACTTCGTGCCCACCGGCATCAGTCAGAGCCACCGCAACCGCCCGGCCAACCAGCCAGGACTCAGCATGAGTGGGCGGCCCACGGCCAGCCAGATGATCAGTCAGACCATGAGCGACAAGGCCGTCAGCTCAGGCAAGGTGACGGCGGCCGAAGTGGCACAAAAAGTCTTTGCCGCGGTGGCGGCAGGGCAGTTTTACATCTTGAGCCACCCACACATGCTCGCTGGCGTGCAGACGCGTCTGCAGGACATCGTCAATTTGCGCAACCCGAGCGATCCGTTTGCCGCCAAACCCCAGATTGGGCAGGACTTGCGTCAACGCCTGCGCGCGGCGCTTTGACCCGCTCAGGCCACTTTGGCGCAGGGCAGGTAGACGTCAAAACGGGTGCCAAACTCGTCTGAGTTGAACTTGACGTGGCCATCCATTTTTTCCACCAGAAAATTGACAATGCTCAAACCCTGCATGCGCTGCTCGTCAACCGCCTTGCCTGAAACCGGTTCGTACAACTGGGCCTTGACCAACTGCGCCGAACTGTCAATGGCATTGTCAGAAACACTTAGCGCGGTGTACATCGCGCCTTGACGCTGCACCAGTGCGCCCACCTCGACCTGGATGTCGCCGCCGTCGGGCAAGGACTCCCAGGCGTTTTTCAGCAAGATGTGCGTCACCTGCTTGATCATTTCCGCCGAGCCGTGCACCAGCGCCAGGCGTTCGGTCAACTGGCTGTTGATACTGATGTTGTCCGGAATCAACTGGCTGTCCTGCAGCAGCTGCACCATCTCGCGCGCGGCGCTGCACAGGTCGACCGAGGTGAAAGGATAGGCCCCGGCGTACTGGTCAATCAGTGTCTTCACTTCACGTGAAATGCGCAGCAGTTCCAGCCGACCTTCCTGTTTGGCCACGGCCATTTGCGCCCGACGCAGCTTGTCGGCCTGGTGGCGCCGGGCCAGGGCCAGACCGGCGTAAACGCCAAACGCGTTGAGCTTGCCGAGTTGATTGTGGATGTGCGTGCTGAGCTCAGCGGGCACACTGGCCATCAACACACCCAGGCAGCTTTGCGAGGTGAGCAGTGGCACCAGCACAAGTTCATCGGCATCCATGAACTGGTGCAAGGTGTGGGCGTTGGTTTCCTCTATTCTGGAGAACACGACCCGACGCAAATCCACGCACTGTGCCATCGGTGCGTGGCTTTCGACGCCAAAAGACATTGGCCCAGCCGTGCGATGGCTGTCGTTCATCGACGCGGCGACCAGCATCTTGGGCGAATCGCGCAGCAAAAAGACGGCACAGTCTTCCAGCTGCAACAAGGCACTGGCGTGTCGGCGCATGGCGGTCAATGTCGCCTGCAGGTTGTGTTGGCCAACCAGTGTCATGGCCATTTCGTTGAAGACGCTGCGGTCAAAGACGTCTTTGGCCAACTGGGTCTGGGGGGCATCAGGCAGGTTGGTGCGGGCCGCGGCTTGACGTTTTGTGGTCACCGGCGCGGGCGCCAGTTCCAGGCCAAGGTCGCGGGCAATTTGTTCGACCTGCAAGGCTGCGGTCTGCAACACCGCCTTGATGTCGTCTGAACTCAGCCCTTGTTCACCGGCAAAGTGCGCCACCTGGGCAAGGTCATTCAAGGGGATATCGGCCAGCCGGTGCGCCAGGTGGACGATGCGTGTCAACGGTTTGGCGTCAATCAGCAGCACAGCGTCGGCATGGTGCTGGCTAACGCTCTCGATCACGCTGGCGTCGAGATGCCATTTTTCAAGCAGCCAGGCACCAGCCTGCGTGTGCGACATCTCGATACGAGCCTGCTCGCGCTGGCACAGTTGATCGTCATCGTCGTCTTCAAACAAGTCCTGAAAATCCGCCTCTGCCGCGACCATCAAGGCCAGACGGCCGACATCGTGTAACAAACCTGACAAGTAGGCTTCTTCGGATGATGCGTTTTCCAGGCGCTTGGCCAGTTCGCGCGCAATTACCGCAACGCTCAGACTGTGCTTCCAGAACGGCCCCAGGTCGGCGCTGATGGCTTGTCGAAACGCATTGAACGTCTGCAAGACCGATTCACTGATGACCAGCACCTTGATCAAGGCGGTACCGAGCCGGCTACAGGCCTGAAACAACGTCAGCGCCTGCGCGTCCGCGCGGTGAAAAGCGGCGCTGTGCGCAACCGACAACACCTTGGCCGCCATGGCGGGGTCGTTGCTAACCAACGCCGACAACTCGTTCATGCCGGTGTCTTCTGACTGGCACAGCGTCAGCAGCTTGAGCAGCGTTTGCGGCGGGCTGGGCAGTTGCACCGCCAACAGGCGGTTGCGAATCTCCTGCGCGTGCAGGCGGCTCATGGCTTGCCCTTGATAGTGCTGGGCCACAGGAACGAGCGGCACGATACCGTCATCCACCGGTTTGCGAAGAGAATTTGCCATGCATCCATTGTGGGATCGATTTGGTGTTGGTGACGATCGGAGCGGATGCGCAATGGTAAATATTTGTTACTGACTTTGTTGCGACTGCAAAAGCGGCAGCAGCGCCGCCTGGCGGATGGGTTTGTGGAAATAATACCCCTGAAAGGTCTGGCAGCCAGCCTGCTCAAGGTAACGCTTCTGAACTTCGGTCTCAACGCCCTCGGCCACCAGCTTGAGACCGAGCCCCTTGGCAATCGAAATAATCGCCAGCACCACCGGGAACTGCAGCGATTCGTCTTCGATCGGCACCACAAATGACCGGTCGATTTTCAGCACATGGATCGGGAACAGATGCAGGTACGACAGCGACGAATAGCCGGTGCCAAAGTCGTCGATGGCCACCTTGACGCCCAACTGGCACAGCTTGTTGAGTTGCTCGATGGCTGCCAGCGGGTTGCGGATACAGATGTTTTCGGTGACTTCGACCTCCATCTGCGACGGCGCAATCTGGTAGCGCTCCAGCGTGTCCTTGAGTTTGTCAAAAAAGTCACCGCGCTGCAGGTAGTGTGGCGACAGATTGATTGACATGCCGATGCGCGCGCTACCCAGGGCATTCCATTGCAACAGGTCGCTGCAGACGGCTTCGAGCATCCAGTCACTGATGTCAATGATCAGGCCGCTTTCTTCGGCAAAGGGCATGAATTCGCCGGCGCCCAAAAAACCGCGTTGCGGGTGGTTCCAGCGCATCAGCGCTTCAGCGCCGCTGATTTTGCCGGTGTTGACGTCAACCTGCGGCTGGTAATACATCTCCAGTTCGCCGTGTTCCAGGGCGCTGCGCAAGTCGTTTTCGAGAATGATCTTGGCCGACGACACGCCCACCATGGCCGGTTCAAAAAGCGCTACGCTATTGCCGCCATGCGACTTGACCGCGTGCATGGCAATGTCGGCATTGCGAATCAGTTCATCGGCAGATTCGCCGTCCGACGGGTACAGGGCCACACCAATGCTGGAAGTGACGTGGATGCCGTGGGCGCCGACCAGGAAGAGCGAGCGCAGGCTCTGCACCAGCGCCTGCGCCAATCGGGTGGCCTCAGACACATCCGAGAGTTCGGGTAGTACCAGATTGAATTCATCGCTGCCAAATCGCGATAGGGTATCACCCGGGCGCAGGCAGCCTTGCAGACGCAAGGTCACCTGTTGCAGCAACTCGTCGCCCACTTGCAAGCCCAGCGAGTCATTGATGGTCTTGAAACGATCCAGGTCCAGGAACATGACCGCCAACCCTGTTTTTTCCCGCTTGGCATGCAACAAGGCCAAGCTCAATTTGTCCTTGAACATGAGGCGGTTGGGCAACTTGGTCAACACGTCGTGGTAAGCCTGGTAGGCGATCAGTTCGTCGGCATTTTTGGTCGCCGTGATATCCCGCGCAACACAGTACGTTCCTAGCGCGCTGGCCGGTGCGCTGGCCGGTGTTGTGTCGTTGGCCTGACGGTCCAAAGCAATTGATTTCAACTCGACGCTGAAGGTGCGGTATTCGGTCTGGGTATCGTTGGCCTTGAAGCGCAATTCGGCCTGGCGCGCCCATCTCTTGTTGCTTTGCTTGCCGCCAAAAACGTAATCAGCACGTTCAAGATCGGGCGCATGAATCAGCGCCGAATAGTGACGCCCCAGCAAGTCTTCGCGGGTGAAACCCAACAGCGATTGCAAGCGATCGTTCACAAAAGTGAAGATGCCCTCGTGGTCGAGGGTAAAGATCAGGTCGGGCGAACTGTTGACCAGATACCGGTAAATGCGCTCCGAGCTCTCGAGCCGGCTGGAGATGGCCTTGTTTTGCGCCAGCAGTTCGCGTTGCTTGAGCGCGTTGTAAACCGCCTTGAGCAGTTCCTCCCGCGGGTAAGGTTTGCGCAGGTAGTCATAAGCGCCAAGTTTCAGTGCGCCAATGGCGGCCTCGATACCGCTGTCGCCACTGGTGATGATCACGTTGGTGTCGAGCTGCTGCGCGTTGATGAACGCCATGATGTCGTGCCCACTCATGTCGGGCAGGCGCAGATCCAGGAGCACCAGATCAAACGGTGTGCTGCGAAGCTGCGCCAGCGCCTGGGTGCCGTCGGCGGCAGTCGATAGCGCAAAGCCGTCGTTGCCCAACAGGTCGAGCAAACTGTTGAGGATGCGGGGCTCGTCGTCAACCAGCAGCAGGCGCGGCGTTTTGGCAACAGTGGTTAATGGCTGGTCGCGCGTCGACTGTTGAAAGTCTGCCAGCGTCGGGTCGTTGCGATTCATGTCACTCAAACCGCCATCTTGGCCCGCTGCAGTGGCAGCAAAATCTCAAAACTAGCCCCCATGCGGGAGCTGCGACATTCAATGCGGCCGCTGAGCTTTTTGACCAGGCCTTGCACGATGCTCAGGCCCAGCCCCCGGTTTTCACCCGGCTTGCTGCTGCGCACCGGCGAAAACAGTTTGGCCATCACCTCGGGCGGCAAGCCCGGCCCCGAGTCGCGCACAGTCAGGCCAAAATAGTCTTGTCCGTCGACCCGCGTCTGGCCGACGTTGATGATCTCGATATGGCCGCC
>PFKL01000201.1 GCA_002784245.1 Comamonadaceae bacterium CG_4_10_14_3_um_filter_60_75 | reverse complement strand
ACGTAGCCCATATAGAGCATGGGTGGGTGAAACACCAGACCCGGGTCTTGCAGCAAGGGGTTGAGGTCGCGGCCGTCAACCGGAATGTCGCTCAAGCGGGTGAACGGGCTGGAGGTGATCAGCATGAACAGCAAAAAGCCAACCGCGACCAATGCCATGACGCCAAGCACGCGCGACACCATCACATCAGGCAGTTGCCGCGAGAACAAAGAGATACCCATCATCCAGGTGCACAGCATCAGCAGCCACAGCAGCAGCGAGCCCTCGTGGCCGCCCCAGACCGCAGCGAAGCGGTAAATATCGGGCAGTTTGCTGTTGGAGTTTTGCGCCACATACTGCACCGAAAAATCGTTGGTGTAAAACGACCAGGCCAGACACAGGAACGAAATCCCTGTCAGTACCCACAGCGCCTGCGCGCCGGGTCGGGCCAGCGCCATCCAGTCAGCGCGACCTTGCTGACCGCCAGCGATGCACAGCGAACCCATCGCCAACGCTACCAACATGGCGAGGATGAGTGAAAAATGTCCAAGTTCTGGAATCATGTGGAGTCACCTGGTTGTAGTCAATGGGTAGGCGCTACTTGAGCGTTTGGGCGGCTTTTTCGATCTGGGCCTGATCCATGGCGTGTTGCGCTTCAGGAGGCATGTAGTTTTCATCATGCTTGGCCAGTACTTCGGTGGCGCTGAACTGGCCGGTGTCGTTTAACTTGCCTTGCGCGACCACGCCTTTGCCTTCACGAAACAGGTCGGGCAGGATGCCGGTGTACGACACCGGCACTTCCTTTGCGGTGTCGGTGACAACGAAAGATACGGTCAGGTTGTCGCGTTTGACCGAGCCTTCCTTGACCATGCCGCCAACGCGAAACGCGCGGTTGACGGGGGCCTCACCCTTGGCCACCTGGCTGGGTGTAAAGAAGAACACCAGACTGCTGTTGAAGGCATTCAGGACAAAATAAGCCGCGACGCCAATCGCAGCCACACCGCCGATGATGATGGCAGCACGTTTATGACGAGGTTTCATGTTCAGGCCTCACTTGAGTCGGCAAGCGACCCGGTTTCGTTGGAAAGACTTTGCAAGACAGCACGACGACGGGCGCGTACCTCCCAGATTTCAAACACTACCACCAGCGCGGTAACGCCGAAACTACCCCAGACATACAGGGCGTAGCCGCCCATGTCCAAAAATTCTGACAGACTATTCCACTGCATTTTTGACCCACTCCGTGTGACGTTCCCGATCGAGGATGATGCTGCGAACCCGCAGCAGGACGATGGTGATGGCGTACATCCAGAACGCCACCACCATGATCAGCATGCCGGTGAGCATGGTGCTGGCCATGGAGCTGCCCTTCATCGACACCGAGGCGCCCTGGTGCAGGGTGTTCCACCATTTGACCGAGAAGTAGATGATGGGCACGTTGACCGCTCCCACGAGTGCCAGCACGGCTCCGGCCTTGTCGGCACGGCGGGGGTCGTCGATGGATGCTTGTAATGCCATGAAGCCTAGATACAGAAACAGCAGGATAAGTTCAGAAGTTAAGCGCGCGTCCCATACCCACCAGGCGCCCCACATGGGTTTGCCCCACAGCGCGCCGGTCAACAATGACAAGAAGGCAAACAGCGCACCGGTAGGCGCCAAGGCGCTGGCCATCATGCCCGACAAGCGGGTATTGAACGCCAGACCAAAGCCAGCCCATCCGGCCATCACCAGGTAGATGAACATTGACAATTGGGACGCCGGCACGTGGACGAAGATGATGCGGTAGCCTTGGCCTTGTTGCGCGTCCACTGGCGCGACAAAAAAGGAAATGTAGAGACCGATGACGGTCAGAATCGTCGCCAGGCTCGCAAACCAGGGCCACATGCGCCCGGCCAACCGGTAAAAATTTTGTGGGGCGGCAAACTTGAACCAGTGAATGTCAGTCGATTTCATTCCAGGGATATCCTCAAAGCTGCAGACGTCGCCATCGGCGAAAAGAATAAAGAGAGCACAAGCAAGGCCGCCAGCAAAGAAAGGTGTCCGCCAATGCCCAAACCGGCCGCGTCGGCTTCAACCGCACCTGCACCAAAAATAAGCACAGGAATGTAAAGCGGCAAGATCAATAAGGAAAGCAAAACCCCTGCACCGCGTACGCCCAATGTCAGCGCCGCACCGATGCTGCCGATCAGGCTCAGCGTGGGTGTGCCCAGCAGCAGGGTCAGTACCAACAAGCCCAGACCGCGGCCGTCCAGACCAAACTGAATGCCAAGCACGGGCGCAATGAGCACCAGCGGCAGGCCCGAGACCAGGAAGTGCGCCAATGCCTTGGCCAACACCAACAGGCCCAGCGGGGTCGACGACAGCACCATTTGTTCCAGCGAGCCGTCGGCATAGTCGGTGGAAAACATGCGCTGCAGCGACAGCATGGCGGCCAGCAAGGCGCTGACCCACAACACTCCCGGCGCCATGCGCAGCAGCAGATTGGATTCGGCGCCCACGCCCAGCGGAAACAGGCTGGCCACCACCATGAAAAACATCAGAGGGGTGAGGACCTCACCTTTTTGACGCATGCCCAAAGCCACTTCGCGCTTGAGCACGGACAGCATGACTTGCGCCAGCCCGATTGATTTGAGGGACTGGCTCATAAGACTTGCAGCTCCAGCATTTGCGCAGGAATGTCGCCAATCGGTACCCGTTGGTGGCTGGTGACCACCGCCAGCCCGCCGTGCTGCAGGTGGTCTGCAATCAGGTCAGCGAGCATCTTCACACCGGCCTCGTCCATCGCCACATAGGGCTCGTCCAGCACCCACAGGCGCGCTGGGCTCAGCGCCAGGCGGGACAGGGCCACGCGGCGCTTTTGCCCCTGCGACAAGTGCCTTACCAGTTGTTGTGAGCGGCCGCGCAAGCCGAAACGGGTAAGCACTTTTTGGGTCTGGCCCGGCCCGATGGTGCGCCCGGCCAGCGCGGTGATGAAGGTCAGGTTTTCTTCGACGGTCATGGATTCCTGCAGCCCATTGAGGTGCCCCAGGTAACACAGGTCCTGATGGTACGCGTCGGCCTGCGCGTGGATCGGGACACCGTTCCAGAGAATGTCACCGGCACCAATGGACGACAGGCCGCAGACCATGCGCAACAAGCTGGTTTTGCCCACACCGTTAACCCCGGCGACGTACAGCCAGTGGCCTGCGGTCAAGGTGCAATCGACGTTCTTGAACAGCTGACGCCCGCCTTTGGAGCAGCCGAGCTTGGCAAACGTCAGTGTGGGTGGGTTCTTCAAAACGGTTCAAAAGTGAGAGCGACAAGCGGCGCATTTTAGGGGGAACCCCAACGAGCTGCGCAGCGCATTACATCTGTTACTTGACCTATCTCAAAGAAAGTAGGGACAGTTCGTCAGACGACTGCCGACCAGAAACTGCACGCATACGGCATTAGAAATGCTCCAAAAGCTATTTACTGATGACCACCTTCTGGTAAAGGCCACCAAAATAAGTTTCTTTTTCCATCCGTAAATTCTTGCAATCGGGTGGCAGCCAGTCAGCGATCTGACCGTTCCACAAGTCCATGGCAAAGGGCTCCAGCGTGGTCAGGATCGGTACCATGATGTAACGAAAAGGATTGGTTGCCACCGGCCGGTGGTAGTCGACAAACACCACCTTGCCACCGGGCTTGGTCACCCGTAACGCCTCGGTAACCGTTTTGCGCCGCACTTCAAGAGGCATTTCATGCAGTAGAAAAAAGACAATCGTGGCGTCGTGGCTGGCGTCGTCAAAATGCATCTGCGACGCATCTTGCTGCGAAATGGTCACTTTGCTTTTGTCTTGCAGTTTCGCGTGCATGTTCTTGATCTGCACCGGCGCGACGTCGATCACATTCAGGCGTCCCTGGGGGCCCAGGCGCTGCACCAGCTTTTCCGTGAAGTTGCCGTAGACGCAAGCGACCTGCAGCAGATTACCGTTGGCCGCTGGCGCGAGTTCATCGAGTGCCAGATCACGCAGGCGCGAGAAGTTGCCCCACAGAATCAGGTTGACCAGCCACTGGCGCTCGAACACCTTGACGGCGTTGGGGTGGGTGTAGGCCCACCAGTAAGTGGATTCCAGATACTCGGGCACGGTCACCGGTGGCCGGGTGAAGGAGGGAGCGGACGCCATGACGGCATCGGCGCTCAGGGTTGCGGTTTTTTCTGACGTCATGAATCCTGTCCTGGCGGTGGTTTATTTCAACAGACCTTCAGCACGCAGTGCGTCCTGCACCGCGGGTCGGGCAGCGACGCGCGCCATGAAGCCACCGAGGTTGGCCAGACCAGTGATGTCAATGGCGACGTACTTGCCCCACCCGGTCACCACAAAAAGATAGGCGTCGGCCACGGTAAAGGTATCGCCCATCAGGTAGGTTTTGCCAGCCAATTCGCCGTCGACCCATTGCAGGCGGCTGTTGAGGCGCGTCTTGGCGATTTCTTTGGCGGCGTCGGGCATGCCCGGGGTAAACAGCGGCGAGAAGCCCTTGTGCAATTCGGTGCTGATGGTGTTGAGCCACTCCTGTAGCTTGTAGCGCTCCCAGCTGCCGTTGGGTGGCGCGAGTTTTTTATCGGGCACCAGGTCGGCCAGGTACTGAACGATGGCCGGGCCTTCGTGTAAGGTGCGACCGTCATCGAGAACCAGGTAGGGCACGTAACCCAGGGGATTGATGGTGTAGTAGTCGGTACCGTCGGCGAGCTTGTGTGTTTTGGTCGGTGCTGCGATGGCTTCGAACGGCAGACCGGACTCTTTGAGCACGATGTGCGGCGATAGGGAACAGGCGCCGGGGGAATAGTAAAGCTTCAAATTGTTCTCCTTGTTGTCGTGTGTGATGTTGTTGCAAATCTGGCTGGCATGCTAGCGCGCATCCCCGCCGCCCGCTTGAGGGGTAAAAAATGTCCTGATAGGATTGCGATTGACTCCAATATTACTATACTAATAGTAGCGTTTAGCTCTTATTTTATATGGGCTGGAGTGCTATTTCTTTTGTAAAACTTTCGCCACCGGGTTATGCCGCAGACGAAATGCGTCAGGCATGCCCGAGCCCAGCAACGGGCGCAGGTACAGGCGGAATGCGTCGGTGACGTCGGTGCCATTGGCGGCGATGAACTCGTCTTCCATGATGCGGGTCTTGCCAGCGACTTCTTCGACCGGCAGCAGCTCGTAGTCGACCGAGTAAAAACCGGTGCGCTTGATGGCTACTGAGCCATCGCGGCCACCCCACATGGCAAATTGCACCGCTTTTTCGCCCACCTCGCGCGCTTCGCGCTGGTCGACGTCGGACACGCAGCCAATGAAGCTTCGCTGCAGGTAGCCAAAGGTGTCGCCGCGCACACGTTTGATTTTCAGCTTGGACTTGATTTCTTCGCACAGCAAGTCGGCCAGCGCGCCATTGCCCGAAAGCTGCACGTTGCCATGCGCGTCGTGCTCCATTTCTTTGGCCAGCAGCGCGGCAATGGGTGTGCCGCGTGCGTCGTGAATGCCTTCGGAGACGGCAATCACGCAGCGGCCGTGGCGCTCGTACATGGCTTTGACGTTGCCGAGGAACTGGGTCAAATCGAATGTGCGCTCGGGCAGGTAAATCAGGTGTGGGCCGTCATCGGGAAATTTCTTGCCCAAGGCCGAGGCCGCCGTCAGGAAGCCTGCATGGCGACCCATCACCACGCCCACATAGACGCCGGGCAGGGCCGCATTGTCCAGGTTGGCCCCGGCAAACGCTTGCGCGACAAAGCGCGCTGCCGACGGAAAACCGGGCGTGTGGTCGTTGCCAACCAGATCGTTGTCGATCGTTTTGGGGATGTGAATGCAGCGCAGGTTGTAATTGGCGTTGCGCGCTTCCTGGCTGACGATGCGTACCGTGTCACTCGAGTCGTTGCCGCCAATGTAGAAAAAATGGCCGATCTGGTGCGCCTGCAGCACTTTGAAAATCTCGCGGCAGTAGGCCTCGTCGGGCTTGTCGCGGGTGGAGCCCAAGGCGCTGGATGGGGTGTTGGCGACTTGCTCCAGGTTGTGGCTGGTTTCCTGCGTCAGGTCGACAAAGTCTTCGTCGACGATGCCGCGCACGCCGTGGTGCGCGCCGTAGATGTGGCCAATCTGGCCAAAGCGGCGCGCCTCAAGCGCCACGCCCACCAGCGATTGGTTGATGACAGCAGTGGGGCCGCCGCCCTGGGCGACAAGTATTTTTCCGGTTGCCATGGATCTGTCCTGCTTTGAAACTGGGTTGAACCTCTATCGTGAGGCACTATTGTGCCTTTGAAGTGTGTGACTGCCATGGCGTTGAACGCACTGGGTGTTACGAGTGTGATTCAACCAGGTCTGGTTCACTTGGGGCACAGTAGACGTTGCGGTGCTTGTTGAATCAGCCGGGCGATGCGCTTTGCTACGTGTCCCCCGGCCTGCGGCCTCCTCCTTTACCTCCGCAAAGCGCATCGCCCGACTGATTCGGTAAAGTTGTTGGTCGGCTGGCGTTGGGAATACATGAACAGCATGGTTCCAATGCGGCGCGCCGGGTTCAACGTGTCACGTTGGCACTTCCGAAACGCCACATGCTTTTGAATCGCACCCGGGTGCTACTGTTTTTTCCGGCCTCGGTAAAATTGCCTCTTTATTCAGCAGGTCGCACCTTTCCATGCTCTACCCACAACATTTCGACGTGATCGTCGTCGGCGGCGGCCATGCCGGCACCGAGGCGGCGCTGGCTGCCGCCCGCATGGGTTGCAAAACCCTGCTGCTGAGCCACAACATCGAAACCCTGGGGCAGATGAGCTGCAACCCCAGCATTGGCGGCATCGGCAAGGGCCATTTGGTCAAAGAGGTGGATGCGCTGGGCGGAGCCATGGCGGCAGCCACCGACGAGGGCGGGGTGCAGTTCCGTATTTTGAATTCATCCAAAGGCCCGGCGGTGCGCGCCACCCGCGCCCAGGCCGACCGGATTTTGTACAAGGCCGCCATTCGCCGCCGCCTGGAAAACCAGCCTAACCTGTGGCTGTTCCAGCAGGCGGTGGAAGACCTGATGGTGCAGGGCGACCGGGTGGTGGGGGCGGTGACGCAAGTCGGCATTCGCTTTAGTGCCAGCACCGTGGTACTGACCGCAGGCACCTTCCTGGACGGCAAGATTCATGTGGGTCTGAACAACTACGCGGCGGGCCGCGCAGGCGACCCACCGGCGGTGTCCTTGAGTGCGCGGCTGAAAGAACTGAAACTGCCCCAAGGCCGCCTGAAAACCGGCACGCCGCCACGGCTGGATGGTCGCAGCATTGATTTTTCAAAATGCACCGAGCAGCCTGGCGACGGGATGGAGGTACAGGGCGTGACGGGCCTACCCGGCGGCGCGCCTTGCGGCCCGAATGTGCCGGTGTTCAGTTTCATGGGTCGACCCGAGCAACATCCGCAGCAAATGGCCTGCTGGATCACGCATACCAATCAGCGCACCCACGACATTATTCGCAGCGGCTTTGACCGCAGCCCCATGTTCACCGGCAAGATCGAGGGCGTGGGCCCGCGCTATTGCCCGAGCGTGGAAGACAAGATCAACCGTTTTGCCGACAAGGACAGCCACCAGATTTTTCTGGAGCCCGAAGGCCTGACGACCAACGAGTACTACCCCAACGGCATCAGCACCAGCTTGCCATTTGACATCCAGTACGCGCTGGTGCGCAGCATGCCGGGGCTGGAAAACGCGCACATCCTGCGCCCCGGTTACGCCATCGAATACGACTACTTTGATCCGACACAGCTGAAAAGCTCGTTTGAGACCAAGGTTATCAATGGCCTGTTTTTTGCCGGGCAAATCAACGGCACCACCGGCTACGAAGAAGCGGCGGCGCAGGGTTTGTTTGCCGGCATCAACGCCGCCTTGCAGGTGCGCGCCATGGGTGGTGGCAATGTGGCCGCCAGCGCGGCGGGCAGTGCGTCTTATGTGGGCGATGCCTGGCTGCCCGCGCGTGACCAGGCTTACCTTGGCGTGTTGGTGGATGACCTGATCACCCAGGGCGTGACCGAGCCCTACCGCATGTTCACCAG
>PFKL01000182.1:3051-3363 GCA_002784245.1 Comamonadaceae bacterium CG_4_10_14_3_um_filter_60_75 | reverse complement strand
AATGGCAAGTGGCTGGCCGTGCGCACCGACCCAGGCGCCAAGCCGGTTAACCTGGTGGTGAAGGCCCTCAACAATGTGTTGGTGGGCACGGGTGACCTGGGTGCAGGCATGACCCCACCGCAAGTGGCTGGCAATGGCGGTGCGGTCGGCATGGGCGGCGCCGCAGGAACGGGCGACGTGGCGGGCACCAGGCCATTTGTGCTGGACATTCGCAATAACATCAATGTGGATTGGGATGTGTTTGTGCAAGCATCCCGCCAGGACTACCGCCTGAAGAACCCCGCCCTACCCCTTCTAACCCCCCTGCCCCCT
>PFKL01000182.1:0-2855 GCA_002784245.1 Comamonadaceae bacterium CG_4_10_14_3_um_filter_60_75 | reverse complement strand
ACTCTGAGCCGTAGTGGCTTTCGGCGTCTTTGTATTGCGTCTGTACCTGGCTCATCTCTTTTTCAAGCTTGACGAGTTGCTCCAGGGGTGGGGCTTTGCTATCACGCTCCGGCGGCGGCACATCCGCACGCTGCTCCGGCGGGGTGGCTTTGAGCAATGCCTCCACATGTGCCACGGTGATGGTGTTGCTGGCCACCATCAGCTCCACCGCCTCCACCTGGCGGGCGGCTTTCATGTTGCGCAAGATGCGCGTCACATCCGGGGTGAACTGGTGGTCTTGCAGCAGCGCAATGGCTTCGGGGCAAATGCCTGACAGCAAATTGATGCGCCGGTTAATGGAGCTCAAATTGACATTGAAGGCGCGCGCCAGGCGCTCTTTGCTCACGCCCCGATCAATGGCGCGGCGGATCATGTAGGGGCGAGTGATGAGGACTGAGGACTCAGGACTGAGCAGCTGCGTCTCGCTGGCGCTGCACGGATGCGCGTAAGCCGCCGATGATTTTGGCCACCTGTTGGGCAAGTGCAACGATGGTGTCGAAATCCTGCTGGGAGATGTAGCCGCAATCCAGGGCCACGTAGAGCTGCGAGCGAGCTTCGGCACATGATCGCCTTGGCGATGACCAAGAATTTGTGGAATTCTGGGCGTGACCCTCGATCGAATCCCTCTGCGATGTTGGACATGATTGACACTGCAGACCGCTGAATCTGGTCGCGCAGCCCGTAGTCCTTTGCAAAAGCCCCCTTGGTTGTGACGCCATAAACAGCGGCGACAAGCTGGCGAGCTTTCTGCCACGCGATCAGGTCTTCGAAGCGATTGATGGTCATTCTGTTTCTCTTGGGATTTTGTGTATTGTCAGGTTTTGTTGCGTTGGCAATCTCTCAGTCCTGAGTCCCCAGTCCTCAGCACTCACCCGTTTTCATCACCATCCTAGGCGCGTGCAATCTCCAGCGCAGTGGTGAGCGGGATGGCACCGCGCTGCACGCCCTGGATCAAGCGCTCTTCGCCCTGCTCCAGCAAAAAAACGATGTCGAAGGTAGTGCTGAGGACTCAGGACTGAGATCGCGACATGTCGCCATTGCGTGTGGAAGGGTTTTGACACCGGCATTTCTCAGCACTGAGTCCTCAGTCCTCATAGCTAACCTGCTCACATCCACCACCAAGGCCGGGATGTGGGTTTCGCCCAGAATCCGAAAGGCGTTCAGGCGCCCTTCGCCACATACCAGGTGGTAGCTGAGCTTGCCATCTGTGCCCGGGCGCTCGGTGACGGTGATGGGTTTTTTAAGGCCAATGCAGCGGATGTTGTCCACAATCTCTTCAAAGACCTTCATGTTGCGGTCGCGCGAGTTAAGCACCTCAATGCTGTCCTCAAAACGGATACCCGCACCGTTATGGTCATAGACATGGGTGGCAATGAAGTCAATGTTTTCAATGTGAAAGTCGCCATCGCGAATGACCCAGATGGCTTTGGATTCGGCACTTTTGCCGTCAGCAAACAGGCGTGCGTTGCCGCCACGGGTGCGGATGGTGAGTTTTTTTTGCATCCAAAGCGTGACGTCGCCATGGTATTCACCCGCTTGTATTTCAACAATGTCGCCGTCTTTGGCGAGTTTTGCCGCCTTGGCAATGGTGCGAATGTCTTCAAACGGGCCAACGCGCAAGATGCGTTGTGTGGGGGCTGCAGCAGGTGCGCTGGTGTCTGAGTTGGTGCCAAGGGGCGTTTTGACCAGCGCGGGGGGCGGGGGTATGACAAAAGGGGTTTTTAGCAGCGCTTGGCGCGAGGGCTGGTCAAGCCAGTTGCGCAGCTGCGCCATGACGGGCAGCGCAACCCATTCAAGTTTGTTGTGCCCTTGCAGCCGCCGCTGGGCGTAGTCCATGAGTTCGCCAGGGATTTTGCCAATTTGCCCATAAGCCCACCACGCTGCGCCGGAGGCAAGGGCGAGCAAGGCGATTGCAATGGCGTGGCCCTGACCCCGCGGCAAGCTACTTGTGCAGCTTGCCGTCTTCGATGATCACCGGGTACACATAGCCCGCGCCAAAGTCTTTGTTGTTGCGCAGCACGCCTTTGATCTGCACCACGTCGCCTACTTTGACCTGCTCTTGCGTGGTGAGCAGTATGTCATCAGAGCCGTCTTTGGCAGCGCCTGAGCCGTCACGCAGGTGCACCCAGTTTTTGTTCATGATGTTGGGTGAAAACTTGACTACTTTGGCACGCAGCAGCACCGGCTTGTCTTTGAGCGCGCTGGCTTTGGTTACCAGTTCAGCGACCGTGTAGGCGTCGGCGCCGGTGGCTTTGGGCACTTTGACGTCGGTCAGCACCGGGGCTTTGGCGGCTTCACCGTGGGCGGCTGCCACTTGCGCTTGTTGTTGCGCTGCGGTCAGCTTGGGTTGTTCAAGCTTGCCAAAGAAAATTTTGGTAAATTTTTTCTTGAGTGTTTTGCTCTCAAAATTGTCCATTTGTTCAGCATCAACGATGGTGACCGTTGCACCTTTGATCACCGGCGCTTTGCTGACGGCTGTCCAGGTGTCGCCCGTTGGCGTCTTGAGAAGCATGTAGGTGTAGTCTTCAACGTCTTTGACCTCAAGCACCTGGCCTTTGATCACCACCGTTTCCGCCCAGGCGCTCGCGCCCCAAAACACGCCGGTGCACAACATCAGGGCAATCGCAAAAAAACGTTTCATAACAATCCAATCGATGGGTAGGGGAATGCTGCGCCACGCAGTCAAAAGCGCATTCTAGGGGTGACCCGAAAGCCCCTGATTTGACGTGGCTCAAGAAAGCAGCAGTTGCATCAGACGGGGGTTGGCACCAGAAAGTCGCTGCTGACGCGTGCGCCCAGGTCATTGATGCGGTCGA
>PFKL01000149.1 GCA_002784245.1 Comamonadaceae bacterium CG_4_10_14_3_um_filter_60_75 | reverse complement strand
TATGATGCGCACATGATGATTGCGATGGTTCAACGATGCGCCTGACGCTGAAAATTCTTGCCTCGGTGCTGGGCGCCTTGCTGCTGCTGACCTGCATCGGCGCGTTCTGGTACTTCATGTCGCGCCAGCCGCAACGCGATGGCGAACTGGCGCTTGCCCAGCTCAAGGCCGAGGTCAGCGTGCGCTATGACGAACGCGGCGTGCCGCACATCAAGGCCAGCAACCAGGACGACCTGTACCGTGCGCTGGGCTATGTCCATGCGCAAGACCGCCTGTTCCAGATGGAGATCATGCGTCGCCTGGCCAACGGCGAACTGGCTGAAATTCTGGGCCCCGATCTGGTCAAGACCGACCGTCTGTTCCGCACGCTGCGCTTGCGCGAGCAGGCGGCCAAGATGGTGGCTGCCATGGACCCGCAGAGTCCGGCGGTGCTAGCGCAGAGCGCTTACCTGGACGGCGTCAACCAGTTCCTGGCGCGGGGCCCGACACCGACCGAATTCAGCCTGCTAGGCATACCCAAGCGACCTTTCACGCTGCAAGACAGCATGGCAATTTCGGGTTACCTTGCCTACAGCTTTGCTTCCGCCTTCAAGACCGAGCCGGTGCTGACCTTTGTACGCGACCGCCTGGGCGACGACTACCTGCGGATTTTTGAACTCGAATGGAACCCGCTGGGCGTGCTGCAAAAGGCCAGCGCTGCCGCCCGCCAGCCCGACTGGGACGCGCTGGGCCAGCTCGCCCAGGTCAGCAGCGAGGTGCAGCAGCGCAGTGGCGTGGCCCTGCTTGAGGGCAGCAACGGCTGGGCCGTCTCTGGCGCGCGCACCTCCAGCGGCCTGCCGATGCTCGTGGGCGATCCACACATTGGTTTTTCAGTTCCCTCGGTCTGGTTTGAGGCCCACCTGAGCGCGCCCGGCTTTGAGCTCTACGGTCACTTTCAGGCACTGCTGGCCACCGCCATGCTCGGCCACAACACGCAGTTTGGCTGGACGCTGACAATGTTCCAGAATGACGACCTCGATCTGATCGCAGAGAAAGTCAATCCACAAAACCCCAACCAGGTCTGGTATCAGGGCCAGTGGACAAATCTGATCAGCAGCCAGGAAACAATCAAGGTCAAGGGTGGCAAACCCGTTCAGCTGACGCTGCAGCGCTCGCTGCACGGCCCGATCATCAGCAGCGCGTTCCAGGACAACCTGAAGTACACCGCCGACAGCGTGCCTGTCGCAATGTGGTGGGCGTTTCTGGAAACCAAAAACCCGGTGCTGGAGGCCTTTTACGAGCTCAACCGCGCTGATACCTTGGCCAAGGCGCGTCAGGCCGCCAGCAAGATTCACGCCCCCGGGCTGAACGTGGTTTGGGCCAGCACCAGCGGCGACATCGGCTGGTGGGCCGCGGCCAGCTTGCCAATTCGCCCAGTGGGGGTGCAGCCGCACTTCATTCTGAACGGCGATTCTGACGAAGCCAACAAGACCGGCTTTTACCGCTTCAGCGACAACCCGCAAGAAGAAAACCCGTCGCGCGGCTATATCGTCTCGGCCAACCACCAGCCCAATTCCACCAGTGGTCTGCCTGTCCCAGGCTACTACAACCCCTACGACCGTGCGCAGGCCCTGCAGGATCGCCTGGGCAACGACGCCATCCAATGGAACGCGCTCAACAGCCAATCGCTGCAATTGAGCACGCAGACGGGTTATTTCTGGCGCGTGCTCGAGCCGCTGATGCCTGCCTTGAGCGATGTGGTGCGCGATCCGCTGGAACGCTCAGTTTTTGACAGCCTGGTGCAATGGGACGGGCAATACTCGTTGCTGAACATTCCACCCACGGTGTTCACCCAGTTTGTGTACGAACTGACCAAGGCCACGCTGGCCGACGAACTGGGCAGCGTGCAGTTCAAGAACCTGCTTGGCACCCGATCGCTGGACCTGGCCTTGCCGCGCCTCGTCGCCGATGAAAACTCCCCCTGGTGGGACAACGCCAAGACCGCCAAGATAGAAACCCGCAAAGACATCGTGCGCGCTGCCTGGACTGCCACCATCAGCCACTTGAAAGCCACTTTGGGCAACAGCCCCAATGACTGGGGCTGGGGACGTGCGCACACGCTCACGCACAAGCATCCGCTGGGGTCGAGCAGCTTGCTCGGCTGGCTGGTCAATGTCGGGCCGTTTGAGGTGCCTGGCGCGCGAGAAGTACCCAACAACCTGTCGATGCCGATTGGCCCGGCGCCCTGGGCGGTGACCTACGGGCCATCCACCCGGGTCATCGTCGACTTTGCCGACCCCGGCCAGGCCCGCAGCATCAACCCGGTGGGCCAGAGCGGCGTGCTGTTCAACAGCCACTACCATGACCAGGCCCCAGCCTACGTGGCCGGTGGCTATCTGCAGCAGTATCTGGACGAAAAAGACGTCGCTGCCAACGCCCGCCATACCCTGACTCTCAAACCCAGCCATTGAACGCATGAACCTGTTGACCTCCCCCTTTGCCAAAGAACCCCCCTACACCCACGGTCAGGCGCCGCGCACCGCCGTGTTGTATTGCAACCTGGGCACGCCCGAATCCCCCGGCGCGGCCGACGTGCGGCGTTTTCTGGCCGAGTTTCTGGGCGACCCGCGGGTGGTGGAGATTCCGCGCCTGCTGTGGCTGCTGATCCTGCACGGCGTCATCCTGCGCGTGCGCCCGGCCAAGTCAGGTGCCAAGTACGCAACGATCTGGACCAGGGAAGGCTCGCCGCTGAAGATCTGGACCGAAAAACAGGCGCTGATGTTGCAAGGCTGGCTGGCCGAGCGCGGCCACGACGTGCAGGTGCGCTACGCCATGCGCTATGGCAGCACGTCCATTGCCAGCCAGCTCGACGCGCTCAAGGCCGCCGGTGCCACGCGTGTCTTGCTGCTGCCGGCGTACCCTCAGTATTCGGCCACCACCACCGCCAGCCTGTGGGACGCGGTCTACCAATGGGCAGGCAAGACGCGCACCATCCCCGAGCTGCGCTTTGTCAACCACTACCATGACGATGCCCGCTACATCGCCGCGCTGGCCGGGCTCGTGCGCAGCTACTGGCAGGCCAACGGCCGCCCTGACGTGCTGGTGATGAGTTTTCACGGCGTGCCCGAGCGCACGCTGCACCTGGGCGACCCCTACCACTGCGAGTGCATGAAGACCGCGCGCTTGCTGGCGCAGGCGCT
>PFKL01000122.1 GCA_002784245.1 Comamonadaceae bacterium CG_4_10_14_3_um_filter_60_75 | reverse complement strand
AAGAACACCGCCAAAATAGCAAAGCCGTAGAGGATGATGGCCTGCGAGCCAGCCAGCTTTTCCTCGCGCGAGGTGCCGGTCCACTCATAGCCAAAACCGGGTGGCAACTGGCTGGCCAGTTGCTCCATCTCGGCCAGTGCCGCACCGGTGCTGTAACCCGGCGCGGCACTGCCGCTGATGCGCATGGCGGGGTAGCCGTTGTAGCGCACGGTTTGCATCGCGCCCGTCACCCAGCGCGTGCTGGCAAAGGCACTGAGCGGCACCATCTGGCCTTTGGCGTTGGCCACATTGAGTTTGAGCAAATCATCCGGCTGCATGCGTGCCGGCGCGTCGGCCTGCACCACCACGCGCTGCAAGCGCCCGGCGTTGGGAAAGTCGTTAGCATAAGCAGAGCCCAAGGCGGTGCTGATGACGCTGTTGATGGCCTCAAAGCCCACGCCCAGCGCGCTGGCTTTGTCGCGGTCAATGTCGAGCTGCAGTTGCGGTGCGTCTTCCAGACCATCCGGGCGCACCTGGGTGACGACTTTGCTTTTGGATGCCATGCCCAGCAGCTGGTTACGCGCTGCCAACAGGGCGTCGTGGCCCAAGCCAGCGCGGTCTTGCAGACGTAAGCTGAAGCCGCTGGAGCTGCCCAGCTCAGGAATCGGCGGCGGGCTCAAGGGAAAGATGAAGGCATCGCGGATGCCCATCAACGCGCCAAAAGAGCGCCCGGCCAAAGCCTGCGCCGAGCTGCCCGGGCCGGTGCGCTCAGACCAGTCCTTGAGCGTGACAAACGCCAAGGCCGCGTTTTGCCCCTGTCCCGAGAAGCTGAAACCCAGCACGCTGACCATGCTTTTCACCTCAGGCTGCTTGAGCACAAAACCTTCGACCTGCTCCATCACCGCTTGGGTGCGCTGGCGGGTCGCCCCGGGGGGCAACTGCACATTGACCAGCATGTTGCCCTGGTCTTCGCTGGGCAGGAACGAGGTGGGCAGGCGCTGGTACATCAACGCCGCCACCGCCACGATCACGCCGTACACCACCAGGTAGCGCGCGGCATGCGGCAGCAGCCTGGCCACGCCGCCTTCATAGCCCTTGGCGGTGCGGGCAAAGCCACGGTTGAACCAGCCAAAGAAGCCGCTCTTGGCATGGTGGTGACCGGCCTCAACCGGTTTGAGCAGCGTGGCGCACAGCGCAGGCGTGAGCGACAGCGCAAGAAAGGCTGAGAACGCAATCGACGTGCCCATCACCGCAGCAAACTGGCGGTAAATGTTGCCAATGGAGCCGCTGAAAAACGCCAGCGGCACAAACACCGCAATCAGCACCACTGTCACACCAATGATCGCGCCCTGGATTTGCCCCATGGCCTTGCGCGTGGCGGCCAAGGGTGGCAAGCCTTCTTCGCTCATGATGCGCTCGACGTTTTCCACCACCACAATCGCGTCGTCAACCACAATGCCGATCACGAGCACCATGGCAAACATGGTCAGCACGTTGATTGAAAAGCCAAACGCCAGCAGCGCCGCAAACGTGCCCAGCAGCGACACCGGTACCACGATGGTGGGAATGAGCGTGTAGCGCCAGTCCTGCATGAACAAAAACATCACCAGAAACACCAGCACAATCGCTTCCAGCAGGGTCTCGGCCACCTGGCGCAGCGAGGTTTCAATGAAGCGCGAGCTGTCGTAGGGAATCTGCCAGGTCATGCCCTTGGGAAAGAATTTTTCCAACTCGGTCATGCGTGCGCGCACCGCTTTGGCCGTGGCCAGCGCGTTGCCGCTGGGCGAGAGTTGCACGCCGATGCCGGTGGAAGGTTTGCCGTTCAAGCGCGCAGCAGTGGCATAGGTTTGTGCACCCAGCTCAATGCGGGCTACGTCCCTCAACCGCACCGCCGAGCCGTCGGTATTGGCGCGCAGCACCACCTTGCCAAACTCGGCCACGCTGCCGAGCTGCCCGTTGACCACCACGGTGGCGGCAATGCCTTGCCCTGCCACATTGGGCAGGCTGCCGATTTCACCGGCGGACACCTGGGCGTTTTGGGCGCGGATGGCGGCGGTGACTTCAGCGGCGGACAGGTTGAAACTGACCAGCTTGGCCGGGTCGATCCAGACGCGCATGGCGCGCTCGGTGCCAAACAGTTGCACCTGGCCAACGCCGTTCAGGCGCTGGATTTCGGGCACGATGGAGCGCGAGGCATAGTCACCGAGGGCCACCGGGTCGAGCTTGGGGTCGTCGCTGGACAAAATGGCAAACAGCAAAAAGTTGCTGCGCGCCTTGTCCACCCGCACGCCTTGCTGCGTCACTGCCGAGGGCAGGCGCGGGCTGGCGCGGCTGAGGCGGTTTTGCACGTCCACCTGCGCCAGGTCGGGGTTGGTGCCGGGTTGAAAACTCAGCGTGATGGAGCCGGTGCCGTTCGCTTGTGCGACCGATTCCATGTAGAGCAGTCCAGGTGAGCCGTTCATTTCTTGCTCCACAATTGAGAGCACACTGTCTTCCAGCGTTTGCGCTGACGCGCCCGGGTAGGTGGCCGAAATGACGATCGACGGCGGCGCCACCGGCGGGTATTGGGCAATCGGAAGCTGGGTGATGGCCACGGCACCCATGACGATGATGAACAGCGCAATCACCCACGCAAAGATGGGTCGGTCAATGAAGAATTTGGACATGCTGTGCCCTTCTTAACGTGCGGCGCTGGCAGACGTGGATGCGCCGCTGGCACTGATGGCAGGCGGTGCGCTGGCAGTGGTGGTGGCACTTGGCGCAGGCGCGGAAGCACTGGTGGTCGGTGGTGTAGCGGCTGCCGGTTTGGTACCCCCCGGCTGCCACGGCACGGGCTTGACAGGCGCACCTGGGCGCAGTTTCTGGAAGCCATCCACCATCACCTGTTCACCCGCTTGCAGGCCGCTCAAAATCACCCACTGACCGCGTTGCTGACCACCCACCGTGACCGGGCGCGGGGCGACTTTGCCGTCAGCGCCAACCACCATCACCGTGTCGCCCTGTGGCGAACGGGTTACCGCTTGCTGGGGTAGGGTGATGGCGTTGCTGGCCTGGGCTTGCTCCAGCCGCACGCGCACAAACAGACCTGGCAAGAGCGTGCCGGTCGGGTTGGGCACTTCGGCGCGCAGGGTGATCTGGCCGCTGGTGGTGTCGACCGTCAGGTCAGAAAACAGCAGCTTGCCTGGCTTGGCGTATTCAGAGCCGTCTTCCAGCACCAGGCGCACGCTGGCACCTTGGCTGCCCGCGCGTTTGAGCTGGCCGGCATCCAGCGCCTGGCGCAGCTTCATCACGTCCAAGGCGGATTGGGTGAAGTTGACGTACAGCGGGTTGATCTGCTGGATCACCGCGAGTTGGGTAGCTTC
>PFKL01000068.1 GCA_002784245.1 Comamonadaceae bacterium CG_4_10_14_3_um_filter_60_75 | reverse complement strand
CACACGCACGCAACAGTCCGATTTGCTGTCGTGCGCCTACGCGTCGCACGGCGACACCAAGCACGTGCTGCTGTTCCCGCAAGACCCTTACGAGTGTTTCACCCACTCGGCGGCGGCGCTCGACCTGGCTGACCGCCTGCAAACGCCGATCTTTGTCATGAGCGACCTCGACATTGGCATGAACCAGCGCCTGTGCAAGCCATTTGACTGGGACGACACCAAGGAATACGACCGCGGCAAGGTGATGACTGCCGCCGAGCTCGAAGCCGGGAAAGACTTTGGCCGCTACAACGACGTGGATGGCGACGGCATTCCGTGGCGCACCTACCCCGGCACGCACCCCAAACGCGGCAGCTACTTCACCCGCGGCACCAGCAAGGACGCTTATGCGCGCTACTCCGAACGTGGCCCGGATTACATCTACAACATGGAACGGCTGCTCAAGAAGTTCAAGACCGCTGCAACCCTGGTACCCCAGCCGCTGTTGCGCAACGCCAAAGAAAAGACACCACTGGGCGCCATCTACTTTGGCTCGACCGCACCGGCCATGCGCGAAGCGCTGGACGTGCTCGAAGACGCTGGCGTACATGTCGATGCGATGCGCTTGCAGGCGTTCCCGTTCCCGCAAAGTGTGCTCGACTTCATCAACAGCCATGAGCGCGTTTTCGTCGTCGAGCAAAACCGTGACGCACAAATGCGCACCATGCTGATCAACGAACTCGAGGTCGACCCAGCCAAGATGGTGCGCGTGTTGCACTACGACGGCACACCGATCACCGCACGTTTCATCGTGGCCGCTATTCAGAACAGCGTGGCAACGCTCAAGGAGACTGTATGACCTTCATCGCAAAACCCCGGCTGCATCACCCGTCGCTGACCAAAAACAAGGTCGGCTACACCCGTCGTGACTACGAGGGTCCGGTTTCCACACTGTGCGCGGGTTGCGGCCACGATTCAATCTCGGCGGCCATCATCCAGGCCTGTTGGGAGCTCGACATCGAGCCGCACCGTGTGGCCAAGCTCTCGGGCATTGGCTGCAGCTCCAAGACACCCACCTACTTTCTCGGTGCGTCGCACGGCTTCAACACCGTGCACGGGCGCATGCCTTCGGTGCTGACCGGCGCTAACCTGGCCAACCGCGAGTTGCTGTACTTGGGCGTCTCGGGTGACGGTGATTCGGCTTCCATCGGCCTGGGCCAGTTCGCCAACGCCATGCGCCGCGGCGTCAACATGGCCTACATCGTCTTCAACAACGGCGTTTACGGGCTGACCAAAGGCCAGTTCTCGGCTACTGCAGACCGCGGCTCCAAGAGCAAAAAAGGTGCTGTCAACAACGACAGCCCGGTCGACCTGGTGTCTTTGGCGCTGCAGCTTGGTGCCACTTATGTGGCGCGCAGTTTCTCTGGCGACAAAGAGCAGCTGATTCCGCTGATCAAAGGTGCTATGTCGCACGGCGGGGCGGCGTTCATCGACGTCATCAGCCCGTGCGTTACTTTCAACAACCACGGCGGCAGCACCAAGAGCTACGACTACGTGCGCCAGCACAACGCGGCGGTCAGCCGGATCGACTTTGTGCCGGCCGGTGCCGAAATCACTACCCAGTACGCCCCCGGTGAGGTGGTCCAGGTCGAACAACACGACGGCTCGGTGTTGAGCCTGCGCAAGCTCCATTCCGACTACGACCCCACCGACCGCTACGCTGCCATGGCCTACATGCAGCAGCATCTGGCGCGCGGTGAGATCGTCACCGGCTTGCTCTACGTCGACCCGCTGCCGACCGACTTGCACACCTCGCTCAACACGGTTGCGGCGCCGCTGAACAGTTTCAATGCGGCGCAACTCAATCCAGGTGCTGCAGCGCTGGAAAAAATCAACGCTGCGCTGCGCTGATCTCATTGCCTTTTATTGTTTTTGTCGTCACAGGAGTTTCATCATGCCCGAACGTACCGTATTTCAGTCGATGGCGCAGCGCCACGTGGTCAACGTCGGGCCTAACGCGACGGTCTATGACGCCGCTTGCGTGATGACCCGCGCCAATTGCGGCAGTGTGCTGGTGATCGACACCGCTGGCACGCTGCAAGGCATCGTGACCGAGCGCGACCTGATGACCCGTGTCATTGCAAAAAAAGTAGACCCGGCGACGGCACAGGTGTCCGAAATCATGACGCGCAACCCGCGCTGTACGCCGCCAGAGACCAAGGTCACCGACGCAGTGCTGATCATGATTGAATGCGGTTTCCGCCACCTGCCCATCGTCAAGCCCGACACGGGCAAGATCATGGGCGTGTTCTCGGTGCGCGACGCGATGCCGCGCGAGGTGAATGCCGCCGTCAGTCTGGCCGAATTCAACGAGCAGGTCAACGACGCCCTGGGTTGAGCCTCAATCACCAAAACAGATACCCAGGTCGCGCCCGGTCTGCACTGTGTCGCTGTCCAGCGGCACAGCGCGCATGTGGCCGGCCACTTCGGCCAACGCCACATAGTTGACGCCTTCCAGACCCAAGGCGACCATCACGCCGCTGTGACCCGCGTCCAGCGCGCGCACCGCCGCTGCGCCAAAGCGCAGCGCTGCCAGCCGGTCAAACGCCGTCGGGCTGCCCCCACGCAGCAAATGCCCCAACACGACCACACGGGTTTCCTTGCCGGTGCGCTCGGCCAGGCCCTGTGCCACGCGCTCGCCAATGCCACCCAGCCGCTCGGCGTGGCCCACCTCGGCGTCGGCCAGCACCTCACGGTGGCCATCCTTGGCCTGTGCACCCTCGGCAACCATGACGATCGAGTACTGCCGACCGTCTTCTTCGCGCTGGCGAATCTTGGCTGCCACGCTGTCCAGATCAAAGTCAATTTCGGGAATCAAAATCGCGTGCGCGTTGCCGGCGATGCCCGTGTGCAGCGCGATCCAACCCGCGTAACGGCCCATCACCTCGACCACCATCACGCGCTGGTGACTTTCGGCGGTGCTGTGCAGGCGGTCCAGGCACTCGGTGGCAAAACCCACGGCGGTGTCAAAGCCAAAGGTAGTGAAAGTCTTGTCGAGGTCGTTGTCGATGGTCTTGGGCACGCCCACCACGCGCAGGCCTTTCTCGTGCAAGGCATTGGCAATGGTCAGCGAACCGTCGCCGCCAATGGCCACCAGCGCGTCGATTTCATGGGTGGCAAAGTAGGTGAGAATTTCGTCCGAGCGATCGACTTCGCGCACACTGCCATCGGGCATGTTGATTGGAAAGTGCAGCGGGTTACCCTTGTTGGTGGTACCCAACATGGTGCCGCCCAGGTGCCCAATGCCGCGCACCTTGTCACGCGTCAGGCGCAACACACCACCCTCACCATAGCGCTCGGGAAACAGGATGCCGTTGAAACCGTCGCGAATGCCAAAACAGTCCCAGCCGCGGTTGGCAGCCGCAATGGCCACCGACTGGATCACTGCATTCAGACCGGGCGCGTCGCCACCACCGGTGTTGACGGCGATGCGTTTGATGGGTTTGCTCATATTTTTACTCCAAAATAAATAGCTTCTTGCGCTTATTCTATAAGGGCTAGAGGCTATTTTTGTATCAATGTTTCGAGTCGTCCGAGCTTGTGTGCGAGCTCGATGGCGCTACTCACACCCATCTTCTCAAAGATATGGGCGCGGTGAAATTCAACCGTGCGTGGCGTGATGCCCAGGTGGTCGGCAATGTTCTTGTTGTAGTGGCCGCGAATCAGTTCGTCGAGCACCTCGCGCTCGCGCGGGCTCAAACTGGCCAACGCCTGGCGCAAGCGACGCGCATCGGCCTCGCTGTCTTGTACGGCGCTGGCTGCAGCCAGCGCCTGCGCAACGCGGTCCACCAGCTCGTTGTCCTGAAACGGCTTCTCCAGAAAGTCCCAGGCGCCATTCTTGACGGTGGCCACCGCCATGCTGACATCGCCATGGCCGGTCAAGAACAATACGGGCCAGGGGCAGCCCAGCGCCTTGAGCTGCTCAAAGGTGGCCAGGCCCGACAGGGGCTCCATGCGCATGTCCATCAGCACCACGGCAGGGCCCCAGTCTGCACCGCCGGCCTTGACCGCGGCCAGAAAAGGCGGGCCACCGTCCCAGGTGACGGCCTGGTAGCCACGCGAGTCAAACAGCCACGCCAATCCGTCGCGGATGTCCGGGTCGTCGTCAACAATGTGAATGCGCTGGCGTGTCATGCTCTTTTCTTTGACTAGCTTCTATTGTCACCGCGACGGCCAGCGGCAGCACGACGGTAAAACGCGCGCCACCCAGCAGCGGGTCGCGGCCAACCTCGATGCGCCCATGGTGCGCTTCGACGATCGAGCGGCAAATCGCCAAGCCCATTCCCATACCACCTTCCTTGAGACTGACAAACGCGTTAAAGATGCTGGCCGCCGCCTCTTCGTCAACACCCGGGCCATTGTCTGATACGGCAATCACCGCGGTGGCGCAGGCGTCGTCCTGGCGCAGTTCCACCCACACCTGCGGTGCCAGATTGGCGCGCGGCGCCCAGTCCTGCGCGTTGCCCACCAGGTTGTTGACAAGGTGTTCCAGCAGCAATTCGTCGGCATCGACCCACACCGGTTGCACCGGTGCCTCCCAACACGGCAACACATGGGCAGCGTCGGCAGAGGCACCAAAGTTGGCCAGTACACGCGTCAGCAGCGCCACCAGATCAACACGCTGGCGCGACAGTTCGCGCTGGCGCGCGAACGCATTGACACGCTTGATGATGCCGCCAGCGCGCTCGGCCAGGCGCGCCATACGCTCGACCACCGGCAGCAGCTCCGAAAGAGTGATGCTGCCGTCGTTGAGCCGGTTGAGCAATCCATTGGCAAAGCTGCTCAGTGCTCCCAGCGGCTGGTTCAACTCGTGCGCCAGCGTCGAGGCCACCTCGCCCACCGCCACCAGCCGACCCGAAGCTTCGAGCTTTTCTTGCTGCTGCGCAGCCATGCGCTGGGCGCGCTTGCGCTCGCTGATGTCGAGCACCGAACTCATCCAGCCCATCTGCTTGCCGGTGGGGGTTTGCAGCGGCGCCTCGTGGATCAGCACGTCGAGCAACTGGCCTGTACGGTGCTGCAATTGCACCTCCACGCCATTGCCACCGGTGCCCACACGCATGATGTTATCGTGCACCTGGTTCAGTGACTCGATCTGGTCCGTCGGCCAGTACGGAAACGGCGGCGACAGTCCAATCAATTCACGCGGGGTGTAGCCCACCATGCGGGCAAACGCGTCGTTGACATACAAGATGCGGCCTTTGCGGTCCCAGGCCCGCAGGCCCAGCGTGACCGAGTTTTCCATCGCGCTGCGCAGCGACACCTGTGCTTGCAACAAGGCCTGCACCTGCTGGCGTTTGACAAAGTCGCGCCGCAGCGCATACAGGGCGACCAGCATGCCCGTCAAAAACAGCAAGGCCACCAAAAAGAAAACTCGCGGCACCGTGGTCGGCGGCACCTGGGTTTGCTCCACTTGCAAGAACAAGTCGGTGCCAGGCAGGTTCAGCGCCACACGAAAAGACGTCTCTGGTACCTCCTGCGCCACACCGGCGTGGCCCCATTCGGTCAACAAACGCACACCATGATCCTGCAAAAACCAGTTTGGCACCAAGGCCGCCAAAGCCCGTTCCAGCGACACCGCCGCCAGGTAGTTGCCTACAAACTGGCCCCGGTCAAAAAACGGCACAGCCAGCCAAACCACATCGGTCGCCGACCCATCTGTGCGCAGCATCAAGCCCGCGTAGGCGGCGCGGCGCAAGCCCTGGGTGGTGGCGTGCATGGTCGTCAGCGCCTGGGCGTTGTCCGGGTGCGCCTCAAAGTCGGCCTGCCAGCGCTGGGGAGCGGCCTGGGTTTCATCGAATTGCCCGGCGGTCAGCCAGCCACTGGACAACAACACGCCCGGTTCGCGCCAAAGCAGGCCGCCCTGCACCGCCTGTCGCGTCGGCGCGGACACGGCGTTGCGGTTGGTTTGCAACACTGCCTGGCGCGCCAGCACCAGCAAGTCGTCTTCCAGCCGCCGAAAATGGAACTGAACACTTTGTTCGAGCCACTGCGCGTCAGCGGCGCGTTTGCGAGCGGCCTCGTCGGCTTCAAACTGGTTCAGGTACACCATGAGCACCACCACCGAACCCACCAGCAACGCCAATAATCCCAGCAACCAACCCAGCGCGATGCGGTTGCGTGCACCGTGTTCCGACGCCGACTGTTGCAACAAGGCAAAGTCGAGCGCGTTGTCAACAGCAGAGGTACGGGGTGTAGCCATGGTCAGGTTGTAAAGTATCTGCATAATAGCCAGCATGAGAGAAGTGGGATCACGATCGACTTGCAGTCAGGCAACGATGAAGGCTGTCGTCACCGTGGGTGTCGGTGATTTCAGTAGGCTGGTCCATAAAAATGTGTCCCTGCCCGTACCAGGGCCAGGCGAGGTGTTACTTGAGGTACTGGCCTCCAGCGTGAACAACACCGACATCAACACCCGCTTGGGCTGGTACGACAGCGCCGATTCGACTGAGGTATCAGCCGCGGCATCCACCACAGCCGACACCACTACGACCCCATCCAGCCCACAGACAGGCTGGAACGGCGCAACCCTGTTTCCCTTGATTCAGGGCACTGACTGTTGTGGGCGCGTGGTGGGTTTGGCACCAGGCGTTGATCAGGGACTCATGGGGCGGCGGGTGTTGGTGCGCCCTTGTATGCGCCCACTTGGCTTCCAGTCCTGGGTCAATCGGTGGCTGGGTTCAGACATGAACGGCGCGTTTGCGCAATTTGTCAGCGTGCCAGCCACCGAGGTATTTCCAGTCGACAGCGACTGGTCAGACACCGAGCTGGGTGTTGTACCCTGCGCTTACGGTACCGCAGAAAACATGCTGCAGCGTGTGCAAGTCAGGGCCGGCGAGCATGTGCTGGTCACCGGGGCTTCTGGTGGTGTGGGTGTGGCCGCTATGCAGCTGGCCAAATGTCGGGGTGCAGTGGTCAGTGCCATCACCAGCCCCGACAAAATGGCGCAGCTTCAGGCGCTGGGCGCTGACCGCGTGTTGCAACGCAGGGACGATGTAAAAGCCTGCCTGGGCAAGCAAGCGGTGGATGTGGTGGTGGACAACGTGGCTGGAAATGCCTTTGCAGGCCTTTTGCCGGTGCTTAAAAGCGGGGGGCGTTATGTTTCATCTGGAGCCGTCGCTGGCCCGATCGTGTCACTGGACATGCGGATGCTGTACCTGAACAACCTGACCCTTTACGGTTGCACTGCCTGGGACGCGTCGGTTTTTCCCCAACTTATGCGCTACATCCGGCAGAACGCGTTTCACCCCGTGATTGCGGCTACTTTCACACTGAAACACATCGAACAAGCGCAGCGCGCTTTTCTCAAAAAGCAGCATATCGGCAAAATTGCGCTACTACCGTAGTACCAAACGGTCGCGCAAAATATCCCAAAACGGCATATCAAGTTAGGCTTTTATGCTTGACTGCATATGAAAGTCCGTTAAAATACATTTGTCCAAATTTATTGGAACACTCCTCGCACGAGCGCTGGTCGCTCAGGTTGCAGAACGCTGCTTCTGCCCCCTTGTCTTTTCATTCCCTCAAGGAGTCATTATGAAATTCTCTTTCAAACATTCACTCACCCTGCTGTGCGGAGTCGCCGCTTTGGCGGTTGCCCCAGCGGCTTTTGCACAGTCTTGTGGATCGGTCACCATTGCCAACATGAACTGGCAATCGGCCGAAGTGCTGGCCAATATCGACAAACTCATTCTCAGCAAGGGCTACGGGTGTGAGGTGGATCTGGTGCCTGGCGACACCATGCCGACACTGACTTCAATGATGGAAAAAGGCAAGCCTGACGTGGCGCCCGAGGCTTGGATCAACGCCGTACGCGAGCCTCTGGACGCCGCGGTCAAGTCTGGCAAGCTGCACTACGCTGCCGCCTCACTGGTCGACGGTGGCATTGAAGGTTGGTGGATACCAAAATTCTTGGCCGATGCGCACCCCGACATCAAAACCATTGACGACGCCCTGAACCACCCCGAGCTGTTTCCCGCCCCCGAAGATGCCAAAAAAGGTGCCGTGCACAACTGCCCTTCGGGCTGGAACTGCCAGATTACCACTGGCAATGCGTTCAAAGCCTGGGATGCCGAAAAGCGCAATTTTGTGCTGGTTGATACCGGCTCGGCGGCTGGGCTCGACGGCTCGATTGCCAAAGCCAACGAACGCAAACAAGGCTGGCTGGGCTACTACTGGGCACCCACGGCCATTTTGGGCACTTACGCCATGGT
>PFKL01000233.1 GCA_002784245.1 Comamonadaceae bacterium CG_4_10_14_3_um_filter_60_75 | reverse complement strand
GAAACGGTGAAAAGCCAGGCGGCGGGCAAGGTCGAGCAGCGCTACAAGCTCAAAGGCAAGGGGGCGGTGCTGGTGCATGGCCGGGCGATCGGTCAAAAAATTGGAACTGGGCCAGTCAAGGTCGTCCACAATATTTCCGAGATGGATCGGGTGCAAGCCGGCGATGTGCTGGTGACGGACATGACTGACCCCAACTGGGAACCGGTAATGAAGCGGGCGTCCGCGATCGTTACAAACCGCGGTGGACGCACCTGCCACGCCGCCATCATTGCGCGTGAACTGGGCATTCCCGCGGTGGTGGGCTGTGGCAACGCCGACCATGTGCTGGGAGACGGTATGTTGGTCACCGTCAGCTGTGCTGAAGGCGACACCGGGTTCATTTACGACGGACTGTTGGAGACCGAGGTGACCGAAGTACAGCGCGGCGCCATGCCGGACATTCCAGTCAAGATTATGATGAATGTGGGCAATCCGCAACTGGCGTTTGACTTCTGCCAGTTGCCTAATTCGGGTGTTGGTTTGGCCCGGTTGGAGTTCATCATCAACAACAACATTGGCGTGCATCCAAAAGCCATCTTGGACTACCCCAATATTGATGCTGACTTGAAAAAAGCGGTGGAGTCGGTCGCCAGAGGCCACGCGTCGCCCCGCGCGTTTTATGTCGATCGTGTGGCCGAGGGCGTGGCAACCATTGCGGCAGCTTTCTGGCCCAAGCCGGTAATCGTGCGCTTGTCTGACTTCAAGAGCAACGAATACCGCAAACTCATCGGCGGCAGCCGCTACGAACCTGAAGAAGAGAACCCGATGCTGGGCTTCCGTGGTGCAGCGCGCTATGTTAGTGAAGAGTTTGGCGAAGCATTCGCCATGGAATGCGAAGCGATCAAACGCGTGCGCGAAGACATGGGATTGGTCAACGTGCAGGTGATGGTGCCGTTTGTCCGCACCTTGGGACAGGCCAAGAAGGTGACCGAATTGTTGGCAGAACACGGCCTCAAGCGCGGAGAAAATACGCTCAAACTGATCATGATGTGCGAAATACCGAGCAATGCGATTCTGGCTGAGCGCTATCTTGAATATTTCGATGGTTTTTCGATTGGATCAAATGACCTGACCCAGTTGACCTTGGGGCTTGACAGGGATTCCGGTTTGGAATTGCTGGCCAAGGACTTTGATGAGCGTGATCCGGCGGTCACGGCGTTGATTTCGCAGGCGATCGTCGCTTGCCGCGCGCAAGGTAAATACATCGGCATTTGCGGCCAAGGCCCGAGTGATCACCCGGATTTTGCAAAATGGCTGATGGAACAGGGCATTTCGTCGATCTCGCTTAACCCGGACACTGTTGTCGCAACCTGGCAAAACCTGGCGGGCCAATAGCAAACACCTATAGCGCTTGGCGCCAGTGGGTGCCATCATCCGAACGATGATGAAACCTGAGTCTGAAGGCCAACCGATTGCAAACTTTTCACGTTTGCACGGTTGGCTTTTGTTTGCCTGGTTTTTGACGTCATTTGGCGTTGTCTATTTCGCGCGTGATTTGCAGTTGCTGGTAGCCGGGTGGCCGGTCGCTTATTGGTTTTCTGCCCAGGGTGGGGTGTTGCTGTTCATTGTCATTATTGCCGTGTTTGCCTGGTTTGCCAATCGCCACGAACCGCAATCTGCCAACGTTGATGCTGTGCTTGCAAACTACACGCGTCGGATTCATCAGCGTTTTTTTACTTTTACGATTCTTTTTGTCTTGTTTATCGTGGCGCTGGCGTTGGCCGAGCAGGCTGGCCTGCGCAAAATCTGGGTCGGTGCGATCTTTTTGTTTGCGACCGTTTTTCTGTACGCATTGATCGGTATTTTTGACCGTACGTCCAAGGCCAGCGAATATTACGTTGCTGGACGCCGGATTCCGGCGGTCTACAACGGTATGGCTGTGGCGGCAGACTGGATGAGCGCAGCGTCGTTCATCAGCATGGCTGGTGGACTGTACCTGCAGGGTTTTTCCGGATCAGGGGTGCACCCTGGTGGCTTGGTCTATGTGCTGGGCTGGACGGGTGGATTCTGTCTGGTGGCGATTCTGGTTGCACCCTACTTGCGGAAAATGAACTTGTATACCGTGCCTGATTATTTTGGCAGTCGGTTTGGTGGGCGCTGGCCACGCATCATCGCCGCCTGGGCTGCTGTTTTGTGCTCTTTTACCTACGTGGTGGCTCAGATTTACGGGGTCGGTTTGATTACCTCGCGTTTGACGGGCGTCCAGTTTGAAATCGGAATTTTGTTGGGGCTGGGCGGTGTACTGGTGTGCTCTTTTTTAGGCGGTATGCGTGCAGTGACCTGGACTCAGGTTACCCAGTATGTGGTGTTGATTCTGGCATTTTTGATTCCTGTGTCGTGGCTGGCCTACAAGCAACTTGGCAGCCCATTGGCACCCTTTGTATACGGCCAACAGTTGCCCAGGATAGCTGAATTCGAGCGTCAGCTGATGGATTCCCCCGCCGAGCAGGAGGTGATTCGCGAATACAGCCGCCGTGCGAGCAAGTATGCGCAAATGCTTGATAACGTGCCTGAGGCGCTGGAGTCAGAGAAAAAAAAGCATCGCGATGAAGTGATCCGGTTGACGCAAATCCGTGCTGAGGAGGCAGTGGTGGTAGCCGCCCGACGGGCGCTGGCGGCTCTTCCGCGAGATGAGCTGACGGCCCGCGCGCAATGGTCTGCGGCGATGCAAGACAACCTGGAACGCGCCAAGCCGCTGGCGGGCATGCCAAGGCACACCCAGCCTTTCGCCGGTGATCCCGAGGGCACCGCCGGCGAGCGCGATTTGTTTGAGACCTCAAGACGCAATTTTCTGGCACTGATGTTTTGTCTGATGATCGGTACGGCCGGTTTACCGCATCTGCTAACACGCTTTTACACCACCCGTTCAGTGACCGATACACGCAATTCGGTGACGTGGTCGTTGTTCTTCATCGCACTGCTGTACTTGGCTGCACCGGCTTTGGCGGTCATGGTGAAGTTTGAGATCATGGGCCAACTGGTGGGGCAGCATTTTGACGCCCTGCCATCGTGGATTGCGCAGTGGGCGCGTCTGGATCCGTCCCTCATCTCTGTAAGCGATGTCAATGGAGATCAAATTTTGCAGTTCACCGAGTTGCGTCTTGGCGCCGACATCGTGATGCTGGCCACGCCCGAAATTGGCGGGTTGCCTTACGTTGTCTCGGGCTTGGTGGCTGCCGGCGGTTTGGCTGCTGCGCTGTCGACCGCCGATGGCCTGCTGCTCACCATCGGTAACGCGCTGGCCCACGACCTGTTTTACCGGGGTGACAGTGACCGCGCTGGCGCGGTGCGACGCGTCATGTTGTCCAAGTTTGCGTTGCTGCTGGTGGCATTGATCGCGGCGTACGTCGCGGCGCAGCGACCAGCCGACATTTTGTTTTTGGTTTCGGCATCTTTTTCGCTGGCGGGTGCGTCGTTTGTTCCGGTCATGGTGCTGGGCATTTTCTGGAGTGGTGTGACCCGGATCGCCGCCGTGGCCGGGATGGTCAGCGGCCTTGGCTTGACGCTGTACTACATGTTGATCAACCTGCCTGCGTTGCGGGTCGCTCTGGAACTGAAGGGCTCTGGACTGTGGTTCGGTATTGAGCCTATTTCAGCGGGTGTTTTTGGTGTGTTGGCCGGTTTTGGCGTCACGCTGGTGGTGAGTTACCTCACCCGTACACCCAACCGCTCTGAGTAGTACGGCAGTTCGATCAAGTCCCGGGCTGGAGAAGTCGGCGACTTCATCGCTTCGACTATAATAATCGGCTTACCTTGCCACACCCAATACGACGCTGGGGTGGCTTTTCGCCTCATCAGAGGTTTATCCAGAAGGAGTTTCAATGCGTCATTATGAAATTATTCTCATGATCCATCCGGATCAGAGCGAGCAAGTTCCAGCCATGCTGGAGCGCTACAAAGGCATGATCACGGCCGGTGGAGGCAAAGTGCATCGGGTGGAAGACTGGGGCCGTCGCCAAATGGTCTACATGATCAACAAGCTGGCCAAGTCGCACTATTTGTGCATCAACATCGAAGCCGATCAGGCGGTGATGGCTGAACTCGAGCACGCCTTCAAGTTCAACGACGCTGTGCTGCGCCATCTCACCGTTCTGAAGAAAAAGGCCGAGACCGGTCCGTCTTCCATGATGAAGACGGTTGAGCGCGAAGACGCCCGCAAGACCCAGCAAGCTGAATACCAAGCTTGAGGAACCCTGATCCAGTCGACAGTGAATCTTGTCAATCAGCTTGTTCTGCATGCCGACATTCTTGAAACTGAGCCCTTGCGCTACACCCCGTCTGGTTTACCGGCGGTTAACAGCCGCTTGGAACATGTTTCAGAGTTGACAGAGGCAGGGCAGACGCGACAAGTCAAAGCTGTCGTAAAAGCGGTTGCGTTTGGTTCGGTTGCAGAGCAACTGGCCCGGCAAGATATCGGCAGCAGCTGGAATTTCAGGGGTTTTGTGGCAACACCGCGTGGTGCAAAACATGTTGTGTTCCACATCCAAGAATTTGTAAAACCGTAACGCATTTCATAACATCGAAGGAGTCCATCATGGCCGGACCAAAACGTTTCAATAACAAAGACAAGCGCCCGAAGCGCCCCGCTCAAAACCTGCTGTTTAAGCGTAAACGCTTTTGCCGCTTCACGGTCACGGGCGTTGAAGAAATCGATTACAAAGATATCGACACGCTGCGCGATTTCATCGCCGAAAACGGCAAGATTATCCCCGCCCGCTTGACCGGCACGCGCGCCATTTTTCAGCGCCAGCTCAACACCGCCATCAAGCGCGCCCGCTTTTTGGCTTTGTTGCCCTACAGCGACCAGCACAAGATTTAAGGAAGCACAACCATGCAAATCATTCTGCTCGACAAGGTAGTGAACCTTGGTAATCTCGGTGAAATCGTTCGCGTCAAAGACGGCTATGCCCGCAATTTTCTGATCCCCTCTGGCCGCGCTCGCCGCGCCACCGAGGCTGCCAAGCAAGAGTTTGAAGCCCGTCGTGCTGAACTCGAAAAGGCAGCTGCAGCCAAGTTGGCAGAGGCTCAGGCAGTGGGTGAAAGGTTGGCAGGACATGTATGCAAGCTGACCCAAAAGGCCGGTGTGGATGGTCGTTTGTTTGGTTCGGTGACCAACGCTGACATAGCCGAGGAGATCACCAAAGCGGGTTTCCCGGTCGCAAAAGTACAAATTCGCATGCCCAACGGCCACATCAAGGTCGTAGGCGACAGTACTGTTGGTGTTGCTTTGCACACCGATGTGGTGGTTGATATCACGGTGTCGGTTTACGGCGAATCCGTCTAAGCCACCTTATCACTTGGAAAAGCCGCCAGGGTATCTGCCCTGACGGCTTTTTTTGTTTGGCTTTGAAAAAAGTGCCTTTGCACAGCTTGTCCACACGTCTTGTCAAACTTGTCCCCAGCTTTTCATTAGACAGTCGCGGCGAGGCGTCGTAGCATCTGGCCATAGAAGGAACATTCATGTCTGCTGATCTCTCTGACCTTGCCTTGATGCCGGAAAACTTTGTCTCTGACCGACAGGTGGCACAACTGCGCATTCCGCCGCACTCCATTGAGGCTGAATCGAGCGTTCTTGGCGGGCTATTGCTCGACAACGCAGCGTGGGACCGGGTCAGCGACGTGTTGACCGAAAACGATTTTTACCGTTACGAACACCGCGCGGTTTTTGCCGCGATGAGTGCCCTGATCAACGGTTCCAAACCGGCCGATGTGATCACCGTCTATGAACACCTTCAAAGTACCGGCAAGGCCGAAGAAATCGGGGGGTTGAGCTACCTCAATGCACTGGCCCAATACGTTCCGAGCACGGGCAACATCCGTCGCTATGCCGAGATTGTGCGCGACCGCTCGATCCTGCGTAAATTGGTCTCGACCAGTGAAGAGATATCGGCCAATGCGTTCAATCCGAAAGGTCGACCCGTTGCTTCGATTCTGGACGAGGCAGAACAGAAAATCTTCAACATTGGCGAAGAGGGTGCGCGCACCAAGCAGGGTTTTCAAACCATGGACACGCTGGTGGTCGAGTTACTTGACCGTGTTGAGGAGATGGCCAACAACCCCAATGACGTTACCGGTGTGCCCACCGGTTTTTATGATCTTGATCGCCTCACAGCCGGTTTGCAGGGTGGCGATCTGGTGGTGCTGGCCGCGCGCCCATCGATGGGCAAGACGGCGTTGGCCATCAACATTGCCGAGCACGTGGCGCTCAACGAGGGATTGCCAGTGGCGGTGTTCTCGATGGAAATGGGTGCCGCCCAATTGGCGGTGCGTATCGTCGGCTCCATTGGCCGCATCGATCAAGGCCATTTGCGCACCGGCAAGCTGACCGAGGAGGAGTGGCCGCGGTTGACCGAAGCCATTGAAAAGTTGCGCACGATCTCGCTGCACATCGACGAAACGGCGGGCTTGACCTCGAGTGAACTGCGGGCGAATGCACGCCGCTTGTCGCGTCAATGCGGGCAACTTGGGCTGATTGTGGTCGACTATTTGCAGTTGATGAGTGGCTCCAATGGCAGCGACGGTGAAAACCGGGCAACCGAGTTAGGCGAAATATCGCGTGGTCTGAAAATGCTGGCCAAAGAGCTCAAATGTCCGGTGGTTGCCTTGTCACAGCTCAACCGAAGTGTCGAGACGCGTCCCGACAAGCGGCCAATGATGAGTGACTTGCGTGAGTCGGGTGCGATCGAGCAGGACGCCGACATCATCATGTTCATCTACCGTGACGAGTACTACACCAAAGACGCTTGCAAAGAGCCCGGTGTGGCAGAAGTCATCATTGCCAAACAGCGTAATGGCCCGACCGGTGTGATCAAACTGGCGTTCCTGAACAAGATCACCAAATTTGAATCGCTAGCCGCCGGTGCCTCTGGCGATTTTTAAATCCTTGCGGGTCAGGCGCTAGCGCAGCGACGTGCTCTGACCTTTCAATTAAAGGACTTCGCTCGCAAAATCCGCCAGTCTTGACCGTTCACCACGTGCGAGTGTGATGTGTCCGCTGTGCGCCCAGCCCTTGAACTTGTCCACCGCGTAAGTCAAGCCGGAAGACCCCTCGGTAAGATAAGGCGTGTCAATCTGGGCGATATTGCCCATGCAGATGATCTTGGTGCCAGGGCCGGCGCGGGTGATCAGTGTTTTCATTTGTTTGGGCGTCAGGTTTTGCGCCTCGTCGATGATCACATATTTGTTAAGGAAAGTGCGGCCGCGCATGAAGTTCATGCTTTTGATCTTGATGCGGCTGCGGATCAATTCGTTGGTTGCCGCGCGACCCCATTCGCCGGCGGCGGTATCGGTCTTGCCAAGTACTTCCAGATTGTCGTCGAGCGCGCCCATCCAGGGGCCCATTTTTTCCTCTTCCGAGCCTGGCAAGAAACCGATGTCTTCGCCCACGCTTACGGTGGCGCGGGTGACGATAATTTCAGTGTAGCGGCGCTCGTCGAGGACCTGTGTCAGCCCTGAGGCCAGCGCCAACAGCGTTTTACCGGTACCCGCCTGGCCGGTGAGTGTGACAAAGTCGACCTCCGGGTCCATCAGCAGGTTCATGGCGAAATTCTGCTCGCGGTTGCGCGTGGTGATGCCCCAGACCGCATTTTTCAAATGGGTGAAATCACGCAGCGTCTTCAACACAGCAACCTTGCCACGAATCTCCGTCACGCGCGCATACAGGCTGGGTTCGCCGGGCGCTTCAAAGAAGACAAACTGGTTGACCAGCAGTTGCGGCACGATCGGCCCATTGACGCGGTAAAAGGTGTATGCGCCTTGTTGCCAGCTTTCCACGGCGCTGCCGTGGGTGCTCCAGAAATCGCTCGGCAGGGCAAAGGCGCCGGAGTAAAGCAAGTCGCCGTCCTCCAGCGTCTTGTCGTTTTGATAATCGTCGGTGGACAAGCCCAGAGCCCGGGCTTTGACGCGCATGTTGATGTCTTTGGAAACCAGTACCACTTCACGTGGGGCGTATTGCTTGCGCAGGGCTTCGACGACGCCCAGTATCTGGTTGTCAGCCTTGCCTTGCGGCAGGCTCAACGGGAGTTCGCAATTGAGCGTCTGCGTCTGAAAAAACAAGTGCCCGCGTGCCTCGGTATGTCCGGTAGATGCCAGCGGCAAGCCTTTACCAATGTCTGCGCCCTGATGCTCTGCCAGCGCGTCCAGCGAGCGGCTAACCTGGCGGCCATTGCGCGCCACTTCGGTCATGCCTTTTTTGTGCGCGTCGAGCTCTTCCAGAACGATCATGGGCAAAAAGATGTCGTGCTCTTCAAAGCGGAACAGACAACTGGGGTCGTGCAACAACACATTGGTGTCGAGCACAAAAAGCCGGGTCGGGCCCAGATTGCGTTTGGCTTTGCTGCGTGGCACGGCTTTTGTCGGCGCAGACACCGGCGCAGGCGCTGCCAGTGAAGCGACAACTGGCGGCGACTGCGTTACCGGTAAGGTTTGCGTCGGCTTGAAGTCGCGCGCTGTCGGTGCAGGTGCTGCGTTTTCAACTGGCGAGGCCGGACGACTTTTGGCACGCGGCTTGGCAGGGGTATCAAACGCTTTGACGGACAGCAGGGCGGCGCGTCGGTCGGGGGCAGGGGGCAAAGGCATGAAAGCTTTCTTTCGTGAAGAGGGTGTCAGCAAGCAGGTTTAAAAGCGAAACAGCCGCCGTATCGCCACGGCGGCTGTTTCAAAGAGATCTGCGTGAACTGACAACAACATGCAAACAATTATGCACGACCCATATGACCAGCGCAGGTTGGCAGCAATTGTGGGGAGGCTCAAGCCATTGCAACGGATTTTTTGAGTGCCTTGACGGCTTGCAGCACGTCATCAACATGACCGGGAACCTTGAGGCCGCGCCATTCGTCTTTCAGGCAGCCGTCGGCGCCGATCAAGAAGGTGCTGCGTTCAATGCCCTTGACCTTTTTGCCGTACATGATCTTGTTCTTGACAACACCAAACATGTGGCACATTTTTTCTTCGGTATCGGCAATCAACTCAAAGGGCAATTCCAGCTTTTGCTTGAACTCTTCGTGTGAGCGCATGTTGTCGCGCGACACACCAAACACGGTGGCGCCGGCCTTGACAAAATCTTTGTAGCGATCGCGAAACTGCATGGCTTCGGTGGTGCATCCCGGTGTGTTGTCCTTGGGGTAGAAATACAGGACAACGATGTGCCCCAAATGAGAGGTGTTGGTGACGCGTACCCCGCCGGTGGCAGTGGATTCGAATTCGGGGATGGGTTTATTGACAACAATCGCCATGGTTCTTCAATCTCGTGTGACAGGAAAAGCCGCCTCGCGTGTCGCGGACGTGATCCCTTTTTTTATGACGCTAAAGCGCCCTTGACCGCCAGTCGCTGATTTTAGCGCATCAGCAAAGCGCAGGCGACAACGCGCCCTTCGTTGGCCAACACGTTGTAGGTGCGGCAGGCGGCTGCAGTGTCCATTGTTTCAATGCCGATTTGTTTTTCGATCAGCGCACGCGTCAGCGCTGGATTGACAAATCGCAGGCGTGAACCACTACCGAAAATCACAAGTTCGGTTTGCAGGCGGGCCAGTTGTTCAAAGTGTTCGGCGGTGAGTTCTTCGTAACGATTGCACTGCCAGTCGAAGCGCTCGCCGCGCGAACTCAGCACGACGCTGCGGGTGATTTTTTCGTTGCCCACCTGAATCCAGCCATCGCCGTAGCCAAAGATGGATTGCGCGGTGAACTGGTCGGGATGGATTTTCATGAGAGTGATGAAGAACTTGTGGTCAAATTATAGGTTTCGCCCGAGTGCATCCACCTCCCGGAGGGACTTTGAAGACCATACGCAAATCGGCCAAACTGGCCAACGTCTGCTACGACATTCGTGGGCCGATCATGGACGCCGCGCGCCAGATGGAGGAAGAAGGTCACAAGATCATCAAGCTCAACATCGGCAACCTGGCGGTCTTTGGCTTTGATTCCCCGGAAGAAATCCAGCAGGACATGATCCGCAACCTGCCCAACTCGGCGGGTTATTCCGACAGCAAGGGCATTTTTGCGGCGCGCAAAGCAGTCATGCATGAGACCCAAAAGCAGGGCATCCAAGGCGTGACGCTGGACGACATTTACCTCGGCAACGGTGCCAGCGAACTGATCGTGATGGCCACCAACGCCTTGCTGGACGATGGTGACGAGATTTTGCTGCCGTCGCCCGACTACCCGCTGTGGACGGCGGCGGCCAGCTTGTCGGGCGGCGCACCGGTGCATTACCTGTGTGACGAAAGCAACGGCTGGATGCCTGATTTGGCTGACCTGCGCAGCAAAATCACGCCACGTACCAAGGGCTTGGTGGTGATTAACCCCAACAACCCCACAGGTGCTTTGTATTCAGATGCCTTGCTCAAGGAACTGGTTCAAATTGCCCGCGAGCACAACCTGGTGATCTTTGCCGACGAGGTCTATGACAAAGTGCTTTACGACGAAGCCAAACACACCGCCATCGGTAGTTTGAGCGCCGACGTGCTGACGCTGACCTTCAACTCACTGTCCAAAAGCTACCGCTCCTGCGGCTACCGCGCCGGCTGGATGGTGGTGTCGGGCGACAAAAAGCCAGCCAAAGATTACATCGAGGGCCTGAACATGCTCTCTAACATGCGCCTGTGCTCCAACGTGCCGGGTCAGTACGCGATTCAGACTGCGCTGGGTGGTTACCAAAGCATCAACGACCTGGTGTGCGACGGCGGTCGCTTGCGTCGTCAGCGTGATCTGGCCTATGAACTCATCACTGCGATACCGGGCGTGACGTGTGTCA
>PFKL01000078.1 GCA_002784245.1 Comamonadaceae bacterium CG_4_10_14_3_um_filter_60_75 | reverse complement strand
CATGAGTTTGGGCACCTCATGGCGCACCCAATCCACCTCCGATTCGGGCACCTCAAACACCAGTTCGTCGTGCACCTGCATGATCATCTTGGTGGCCAGGTGTTGCGCGTCTATCACCTCCTGCACCTTCACCATGCTCAGCTTGATCAGGTCGGCGGCCGTGCCTTGCATCGGCGCGTTGATGGCGGCGCGCTCGGCACCGGCGCGGCGCGGGCCGTTGGGTGAGTTGATCTCGGGCAGGTACAGCCTGCGGCCAAACACGGTTTCCACATAACCCTGGGCCTTGGCTTGCAGGCGGGTGTGTTCCATGTACTGCTTGACGCCCGGGTAGCGCTCAAAATACCGCGCCACATAGTTCTTGGCCGCCGTGTTGTCGATGCCCAGCGCCTTGGCCACGCCAAAAGCGCTCATGCCGTAGATCAGGCCAAAGTTGATGACCTTGGCGTAGCGGCGCTGCTCGCTGGTCACCTGCGCGGTGTCGAGGCCAAAAATCTCGGCAGCGGTGGCGCGGTGCACGTCCATGCCATCATGAAACGCCAGCAGCAAGGCCGCGTCACCGCTGATGTGCGCCATGATGCGCAACTCGATCTGGCTGTAGTCGGCGCTGGCAATCTGGCAGCCCGGTGGTGCCACAAACGCCTCGCGCACGCGTCGGCCTTCGGGCGTACGCACTGGAATGTTTTGCAGGTTGGGGTCATTGCTGGAAAGGCGCCCGGTCACCGCCACGGCTTGTGCGTAATGCGTGTGCACGCGTCCGGTGCGGGGCAGCGCCAGTTGCGCCAATTTGTCGGTGTAGGTGCCCTTGAGCTTGGCCAGGCCGCGGTGCTCCAGAATCTTGGCCGGCAGCGGGTAATCTTCAGCCAGTTTTTGCAGCACTTCGTCGTCGGTGCTGGGTGCTCCAGTAGCGGTCTTCTTGACGATGGGCAAGCCCAGTTGGGTGAAAAATATCTCGCCAATCTGCTTGGGGCTGGCCAGGTTGAACGGTTGCCCGGCCAATTCGTGGGCTTCTTTCTCAAGTTGCAAAATGCGCTGACCCAACTCATGGCTTTGGGTGGCCAAAATGGGCGCGTCAATCAATACACCGTTGCGCTCAATGCGGTAGAGCGCCTCGCTGCTCTTGATCTCTAACTCGTAGACAAAGCGCAGCTTGGCATCAGCCTGCAGCAGTGGCCACAGCGTGCGGTGCACGTCGAGCGTCATGTCAGAGTCTTCGCACGAATATTCGGCGGCCTTGGCAATGTCCACCTGGTCAAAGCAAATCTGGTTCACCCCCTTGCCGCACAGGTCTTCAAAGCTGATGCCGCTGCGCCCCAGGTGACGTTCGGCCAGGCTGGCCAGTCCGTGTGGCTTGTGCACTTCCAACACATAGCTTTGCAGCATGGTGTCGTGCGCGTAGCCTTGCACCTCGATGCCATGGTTGGCAAACACATGGCGGTCGTATTTGACGTGCTGGCCGAGCTTGAGTCGGGTCGCGTCTTCCAGCCAGGGTTTCATTTTGGCCAGCACCTCGTTGATAGGCAGTTGCACTGGCGCATCAGGGTAAGCGTGCGCCAGCGGGATGTAGGCCGCCTCGCCGGGGTTGACGCTGAAGCTGATGCCGACGATCTGCGCGCGCATTTCGACCAGTGACGTAGTTTCGGTATCGATGGCGACCAGATCGGCGGCTTGGAGTTTGGCAAACCACGTGTCGAAGGCGTCCCAGGTGAGGATGGTGTCGTAACGCAGCGCGGTGATTCTGGGGGCAGCGGGTGTGGCCAGCGCTTCGTGTTCTTCATCGAACAGGTCCCCCTCTTTGGCAGTGCCTCGCACGGAATTGGGGTCAGAGCCGTCGTCGCTACGCGACGCGGATCTGACCCCAATTCCTGAACCAACGGTTTCGAACGTTGTTGACGTCGTGGTCCCCAGCGCACGGGCCAGGCCCTTGAATCCAAACTTCTCATAAAAACCGGCCAGAGCCCCCGTATCCATTGCGCCAACAGCTATATCTTCAAGAGCAGGTAGCCCTGCTACCCAGCCATCGAGGTCACAGTCGGTCTTGATGGTGACCAGCGTGCGGCCAGTGGGCAGCCAGTCGAGCGACTTTTTCAGGCTCTCGCCAACCGCTCCCTTGATGTTGTCGGCGTTGGCGACGATGGCGTCGAGCGAGCCGTATTCGTTGAGCCATTTGGCGGCCGTTTTGGGACCGACCTTGGGCACACCGGGCACGTTGTCGATGGTGTCACCCACCAGCGTCTGGTAGTCGCGCATCAGGTGCGGCGGTACGCCAAATTCTGCCGTCACACCGGCTACGTCGCGGCGCTTGCCGTTCATGGTGTCGATGATGGTGATGCGCTCGTTGACCAGTTGCGCCAGGTCTTTGTCACCACTGCTGACCACCACCGTCATGCCTTGCGCTGCGGCTGTAGCCGCCAGCGTGCCGATCACGTCATCAGCCTCGACACCGGGAATGGCCAGCACCTTCCAGCCCATCAGGCGCACCACCTCGTGAATCGGCTCAATCTGCGCGCGCAAGTCATCGGGCATGGGCGAGCGGTTGGCCTTGTACTGCGGGTACAAATCATCACGGAAGGTGGGGCCTTTGGCGTCAAACACGCAAGCGGCGTAGGCCGCAGGCACCTCCTTGCGCAGGCTTTGCAGCATGTTGATCATGCCGCGGATCGCCCCCGTCGGCGCACTTGTCGGGTCACCCGGCACGGCGCGCAAATCGGGCATGGCATGAAAGGCGCGGTACAGGTAGCTGGAGCCGTCGACCAGCAGCAACGTTTTTGGGGGGGCAATGTTCATGGCGGCATTTTGCCTGCGTGGCCAACAGGAAGCCGCCCAACTACAATGAAACGATGCGATTTATCCCTTTTTCCCTGATGTTATCTGCCCGAAGTCTGTTCGGCGCTGCTGCCGCTATGCTCATGAGCGGCATGGCCCAGGCGCAAACGCCAGCGCCGTCACCACCGCTGCCTGCCGCATCCGCGACGCAACGTGCACCGGTGGAGCAGTTGACAGAGACCATCCGTGTCGAAGACGCCAGCAACCGCATCGACGAGGTGCGCGTCGGTGGCGAAACCCGCTCGATCACGGTGCAGCCCAAAGGCGGCATGCCCAGCTACCAGGTCGCGCCAGCAAGCGGCGAGCGGCGCTGGAATGTGCTGGGGTTCTGACCGATGGCGGTGTACACCGAGGTCTCTGAGCACCAAGCCCGCTCGCTCCTAAACGATCTGCACCTGGGCGAACTTACCAGCCTGAAGGCCTGCAGCGACGGCATCGAAAACACCAATTACTTTGCCTCAACCGAATGCGAAGGCCAGCCGCACCACTATGTGCTGACGCTGTTTGAGCGGCTGACGCAGGCGCAGTTGCCGTTTTATTTGCACTTGATGCACCACCTGGCGCAGCACGGCATTCCGGTACCCAAGCCGCACGCCAATGCCGCTGGCAATCTGGTGCTGCAGCTGTTGGGCAAACCCGCTGCGGTGGTTGACAGGCTGCCTGGGCGCAGTGAACTGCATCCTGGCCCGGCACATTGCGCGCAGGTGGGCGCCACGTTGGCGCGCATGCACCTGGCCGGACGCGACTTCTGCCTGCAACAGCCACATCTGCGTGGACTGGCCTGGTGTAACGAGACCGCGCCGGTGGTTCTTCCCCACCTTGGTGACGCGCAAAAAACGCTGCTGCAAGACGAACTAGCCCACCAAAACCAGCTTGCCACGACCCCTGATTACGCCCGCCTGCCGCGCGGCCCCATCCACGCCGACCTGTTTCGTGACAACGTGATGTTCGACACAGTCGATGGCGCGCCGGTGCTCAGCGGCTTCTTTGATTTTTATTTTGCCGGCGTCGATACCTGGCTGTTTGACCTGGCAGTCTGCCTGAACGACTGGTGCATTGACCCAAAAGACGCGGCGCACCTGAGCGCTCACGCCCAGACGTTTCTGCGGGCGTACAGCACGGTGCGGCCGTTGCACGACGCCGAGCGCGCGCTGCTGCCCGCCCTGCTGCGCGGTGCAGCGCTGCGCTTCTGGATCTCACGGCTATGGGACTTTTATCTGCCGCGTCCGGCCAGTGTGCTGCAGCCGCGTGACCCCACGCACTGTGAACGTATCTTGCGCGAGCGCAGCTTGCACCAGCGCAGCTTCAACGATTTGGCAGGTGCGTCATGAAATTAAAATTGGTCAGCGCTGGTACCGGTGCGCTTTGGGTCCGACTGGGCATCCAGACTTTTTTAAAGCAACCGCTGGCGCTGGCCGGGTTGTTTTTCATGTTCATGGCGCTGATGTCGGTGGCCACCATGGTGCCGCTGATTGGTTTGCCGGTGGCCATGACGCTGCTGCCGGCGATCACACTCGGCCTGATGGTCGCCACGCGCGAGGCAACCCAGGGGAAGTTTCCGATGCCGCTGATTTTGCTCAGCGGCTTTCGCGCCGGACCGGTCAAGCTGCGCGCCATGCTGCTGCTGGGCGGCCTGTACGCGAGCGGTTTTTTGTGTGCCATGGGCGCGTCGTATCTGGTCGACGGCGGCGGCTTTGCCCGCATGTACCTGGGTGGCCAGGTACCGGCCAAGGAGTTTATGGAGTCGAACGGTTTCCTGGGCGCCATGTGGACGTTCATTGGCCTGCACCTGCCGCTGTCACTGACCTTCTGGCACGCGCCAGCGCTGGTTTACTGGCAGGACATCCCGCCGCTGAAAGCCATGTTCTTCAGCTTTGTGGCGTGTTTTCGTAACTTCTGGGCGTTAACAGTTTTTGCGCTGGCCTGGATGGCGTTGATGATCGGCGTGGTCGTGCTGATCATTGCAATCTCGGGCATGCTCGACGCCCCGACCATGCTGGGCGTGATGCTGATGCCCACGCTGCTGTTTGTGGCCTCGATGTTCTTCACCTCGCTGTATTTCACTTACCGCGACAGCTTTGAGGTGCCCGTGGATCCCGCGTCAAAAAACTGACACATTCGCAAAGCACACTGCGTGGGTTTTTTCAACCCGCATGGAGTGTTTTGTGCAATCAAACCATCGTTTCCCGTTTCACTTGAGTTTGACGGCTGCCGCGCTTGCTGCAGCCCTGGCTGGTTGTGCCAACCAGACCACCCAGACCTCGTCGTCAACTCCAAAGGCGTCCGCCGTCACGTCGGTCGAGTTCAGCCACACCCCGGCACCGTCTGCTGCCGAGGTAGACAAAATGGCCAGCACCTATTCCAGTTCGGTCGCCAAGGTCACCTACCAGGACGGCAGCGTCAAAACCTACCCGCTGCAGTTCCACACCTTGTTCTCGGTAGACGACAAGATCAACGACGTCAAGGGCATCAAGCACCCGGCAGGCCAATTGTTTGACCACAAGATGCAAGCCCTGAAAGACCCGATGGGCCAACCGCTGGTGGCTGAAACACCCGACGCCAACAGCCTGCTGGCCGTGGGCGACAAGCTGTTCATGGTGACGCATTACGAATACGACTGGCTGCTGTCTGACAAAACCGAAGCGCGCAAGGTCAAGGGCTGGTACAGCCGCGCACCCATGGGCATGACGCTGACCGAACTCAAGCAAGCCAAAGATGGGCAACTCAGCGTGGTCAAGCAAAACCCGGTCGATTTCTCGGGGGTTGATGGCCTGTGGATCGCCTGCGCTGGCTCCCAAACGCCGTGGAATACCCACCTGGGCTCGGAAGAAGATTACGACCTGCAGTACAACCCCAGCAGCAAAAACGCGCCCAAACTCGCTGCCGGCCTGAAAGCCATGACCGAGCTCTACCTGGACGGCAAGCCTGCCAACCCCTACCACTACGGCTACATCCCTGAGGTTGCCGTGCGTGCCACCGGCAACACCGTGGTCAGCAAACATTACGCCATGGGGCGCGGCACCTGGGAGCTGACTCGCCTGGCACCCGACGGCAAGACCGCTTACCTGGGTGACGACGGCACCTATGGCCTGATGGCCATGTACGTGGGCGATGCCCGGGGCAATCTGGACAGCGGCAGCTTGTACGCCGCCAAGTGGAACCAGACCAGCGACCAGGGTGGCGGCCGTGCCAACCTGAGCTGGGTCAAACTGGGCCACGCCACCAGCGACGAGGTCAAGGCGCTGGCTGACAGCCACACTTTTGCCGACATCTTTGAGGTGGCGACACCGACCGCTGGCAGTTGCCCGGCCAGCTTTACCCGCGTGCGCAGCGGCTCCAAGGAAGACGAATGTCTGAAGGTCAAACCCGGCAAAGAAAAAGCTGCTGCTTTCCTGGAAACCCGCCGCATGGCCGCGCTGATGGGTGCCACCACCGAGTTCACCAAATACGAAGGCGTGGCGATCAACGCCAAAGACAAAAAGCTCTACATGGCCATGTCCGCCATTCGTGACAGCATGAAAGACGGCAAGGACGAACCCGCCAACCACATCCGCCTGCCCCAAGTGGAAGCCGGTGCCACCTACACCGCTGACCTGGCGGGTGGCCAGCGCGACCAGAACGGCGCACCAATTGCCTCTGATTTTGTCGCTACGCAAATGTACGTCGAGCCGGCGCTGCTGGGTCTGGATTTGCCCCAGCCCGACGCCAAAGGCAATACCGCTGACGATGAACGCATTGCCCAACCCGACAACCTGTTTTACTCGGAAGGCATGCGCACGCTGTTCATTGGCGAAGACTCGCTGATCCACACCAACAACTACCTGTGGGCTTACAACGTCGACACCAAAAAACTCAGCCGCATCCTGAGCTCGGTGGCGGGCGCTGAAAACACCGGCTTGCAGGTGCTTGACAACCTGGACGGTCACGCCTACATCATGGCCAACAATCAGCACTGGGGAGACTTTGCCAAGACCGTGCCGGCTGATCTGGCCAAACAGCTCAGGGACCGTATCAACGTGTTCCACGCGCCGGTGGGTTACCTGGGCGGACTGCCTGCCGTCAAGTAAAGGTTGGGAGCTTGACCGCATCGCAACGGCAACGTGCGATGCGGCTTTTTTATGAGATTACCCGTTCAATTGGTTGCCAGCTGGCGTTTGCTCTGCCTGATGTGGCATATCGCGCGCGGTTTTTTTACGCTCGTCTGGTTTTTCCCACGCTGGTCTGCGTTCCAAAAAAACAAGGCAATTCAGGCTTGGGCCCTTGATTTACTTGCGCATACAGCTATTCATTTAGAAGTAGTTGGCAGGCCGTCCGTAGAGGGTTCAACGCTGCTGGCAGCCAACCATGTGTCGTGGCTGGACGTTTATGTGATCCTGGCGACCTGCCCGTGCCGCTTTGTCGCCAAGTCCGAGGTGCGGCAGTGGCCGCTGATCGGCACCCTGGCCACCGCCACCGGCACGCTGTTCATTTCACGCCAGTCGCCGCGCGACGCGGTGCGCGTGGTGCAGCAGATGACCGAACACCTGCGCCAGGGCGCCACGCTGGCCATCTTTGCGGAAGGCACCACCAGCAATGGGCTGCAGGTGTTGCCGTTTCATGCCAACCTGTTTCAGGCGGCGGTCAGCGCCGAGGTGCCGGTACAAGCTGTGGCCTTGCAGTATCAAGATAGGTGCACACAGCAGCCCAGTCTGGCACCTTGCTACATTGGCGACGACACCTTGTTCGGCGCGATCTGGCGCACCCTGACTGCCCCGCCGCTGCGTGCCAAGCTCAGCTTTGGTGAGCCGGTGCTGGCACAGGGCTTTGATCGGCGGCGGCTGGCGAGCGCTGTGCGCGAGAGCATCGTCAAACTTCTTTAAACTCAAGCGATGAACAACGGTACTTTTCTGGCAGCCATTGACCTGGGCTCCAACAGCTTTCGACTGGAAGTGGGTCGCTATGACCACGGTCAAATCCAGCGTGTCGACTACCTCAAAGAGACGGTGCGCCTGGGCAACGGGTTCGACGAAGAGCGGTGTCTGTCGCCCGAGGTCATGGCGCGTGGTTGGGAATGTCTGGCACGTTTTGCCGAACGCCTGGCCGGTTTCAAACCCGAGCAGGTGCGCGCGGTAGCGACCCAGACGCTGCGCGAAGCCAAAAACCGTGATGAATTCATCCAGCGCGGCTGCGCCATTCTGGGCTTCCCCATCGAAGTGATCGCCGGCACCGAAGAGGCACGGCTGATTTACCAGGGCGTGGTGCACATGCTGCCGCAAAGCGCCGAGCGCCGTTTGGTGATCGACATTGGCGGGCGTTCCACCGAAATGGTGCTGGGCGCTGGCCCCCAAGCCTTGCACACCGCCTCGTATCGAGTGGGCAGTGTGGCGTGGTCGATGCGCTATTTCCCCGGTGGTGAATTCACCGAACAGAATTTGTACCGTGCTGAAATCGCCGCCCAGGCGGTGCTCGAAGAGGCGCTAACCACGTACCCACGCAAGCTGTGGGATGTAGCCTACGGTGCATCGGGCACGGTCGGTGCGGTGGCTGACATTTTGATGCTGGGTGGCTGGCCAGAGGGCACCATCACCCGCGACGGTCTGAATTGGCTGGTAAAAAGTCTGCTGCGCGCAGGCAACGCCTACAAGGTTCAGCTTGACGGCCTGAAAGACGACCGCCGCGCGGTCATCAGCGGGGGCGTCAGCATCTTGCGCGGTCTCATGGAGTTACTGCAGATCGACACACTCACCCTGGCCTTGGGCGCGCTGCGCCATGGCGTGCTGCTGGAGATGGTGGAGCGCGATGCCAACCTGACCGACGCGCGTGATGTTTCGGTGCAACGTTTGGCGCAGAAGTTTGCCGTCGACAGCGCCCAAGGCCGTCGTGTCAGTCAGGTGGCCGGGCACCTGTTGGCGCAAATCATGCCCGAGACAACGCCCCGTGCGGCAGAACTCAAACGCAAATTGGGCTGGGCGGCGACGTTGCACGAAATTGGCAACGCCATTTCATGCAGTGACTACCACAAGCATGGCGCCTACATCCTTGAAAATGCCGACATGATGGGCTTTAGCCTGCCCGAGTTGTACCGGCTCGGTCTGCTGGTGCTCGGCCATCGCGGCAAGCTCAAGAAGCTCGATGCCAACTTTGAGGATGCCGATTTCATCAAACTGCTGCTGGCCTTGCGGCTGGCAGTCATTCTGTGCCACGCCCGCCGCGACCCGCAGGATCAGAGCCTGGAGCTCAGCTGCAACGCCCAGCGACAGCGCTTTGTATTGAGCATCACCGCCGACTGGGCGCAGCGCTTCCCGCAATCTACCCACCTGCTGCGCCAGGAAGCGCAGTCGTGGCTAAAGACGAGCTGGACATTTGAACTGACTGTGCGCTGATTTGTCACGAATTTTTCACAGTGCGTCGGTATAACCGGGGCATGAATGCCCAACCCGCTCTTTTGAAGTCGCCCGAGACCGAGGTTAATCGCCTGCCCTCCAACTGGAACAACGAGATCTGTCTCGACCTCATCCGCCAGCTCTGGCAACTGCGCCGCGCCATGCTGGAACGCGAAGCCAGCCTGAAAAACGCGATTGACCAGGTGCTGCCCGAGAACCAGCAAAGCGCGCGCAACCTGGTTCATTACCTGACCCTGCGCAGTGTTGACTTGCGCCGGCTGCAGGACCAACTGGCCTGGATTGGCCTGTCGTCCCTGGGACGATCGGAATCCCACGTATTGGCCAACCTGGACAAGGTACTGGGTATCCTGCACCACCTGACAGGCCAGCCATGGCAAAGCAAGTCGGCCGATGAGCCAGCAGGCAGTGTCAGCAGCCGTGAGCTGTTGAAAAAGCACACCAGCAAACTGCTTGGCCCGGCCGAGCCCAACCGGCCTGTGCGGATCATGGTCACCTTGCCCAGTGAAGCCGCCAATGACTACAGCATCGTGCACAAGCTGGTCCACGCAGGGATGGACGTGGCACGCATCAATTGCGCGCACGACACCCCCAGTGACTGGCGCACGATGGCGGCCAACGTCCAGCGCGCTGCCAAGGCAGCACAGCGCCGCGTCAAGCTGCTGATGGACCTGGGCGGGCCAAAAATAAGAACCGGTGATTTGCCGCTGCAAGCACCGGTACTCAAGCTCAAGCCAGGCAAGGACGACCTCGGACGGGTGTTCCGCCCGGCACGGCTGCGGCTGCACCCCATCTGCGGGGCCGATGACCTCAATGGTGTCGACGCCAGTATCGGCGTATGGGAAATCTGGCTTGATCGCCTCAAGGTAGGCTCCAACATCGAGTTTTTTGACGCACGTGGTGCCAAGCGGCATTTACTGGTGGTGCACATTGACCACAGCGGCGCCATTGCCGAAAGTCTGCAGACCGCGTACCTGACCCCCGAGACCATTTTTTACATCGACACCGGCCACGACAGCAGAAAGCATTCGACCCTGGTCTGCCAAATCGAGCGGCGTCCTGGCACCTTGCACCTGCACCGCGGCGAGATGCTGCGTTTGACCAGGCAGGGGTCATCGACACAGCAACCCGGCACAGGGCACGAGGAGGATGACGACAGCGACATGGCCACCATTTCCTGCACGCTGCCGCAGATATTCGAGCAGGTTCAGGTAGGTGAACGCATCTGGTTTGACGACGGCCGCATTGGCGGCGTGATCCGCTCGGTAACACCCGACTGGCTTGACATTGAAATCACCCATGCACGTGACGGCGGCGAGAAGCTGGGAGCCGACAAAGGCATCAACCTGCCAGACAGCCAGCTGAACCTGCCCGCGTTAACTGACAAAGACCTGGAAGACCTCTCTGTCGTGGCGATGGAGGCCGACATGGTGGGCTTGTCGTTTGTCCAGAAGCCCGACGATGTGGCGCTGTTGCGCCAGCACCTCAAG
>PFKL01000161.1 GCA_002784245.1 Comamonadaceae bacterium CG_4_10_14_3_um_filter_60_75 | reverse complement strand
GTGCTCAACGACCCCTACCATGGCGGCACGCATTTGCCCGACATAACGGTTATCACGCCGGTGTATCTGGCGGGCAGCGCGGAGCCGCTGTTTTATGTGGGCTCACGCGGTCACCACGCCGACATTGGCGGCACGACGCCGGGCTCAATGCCACCGTTTTCGACGACCATTGAAGAAGAGGGCGTGCAGATTGACAACGTGTTGCTAGTCGACCGGGGGGTGTTACAAGAAGAATCGATGCTGGCCCTGTTGCAAAGCGCACGCTATCCCAGCCGTAACCCGGCGCAAAACATGGCCGACCTGAAGGCGCAAATCGCCGCCAACGAGAAAGGCGTGCAAGAGTTGCGCAAAATGGTTGACCAGTTTGGTCTGGATGTGGTGCAGGCCTACATGCGCCATGTGCAAGACAACGCCGAAGAGTCGGTGCGTCGCGTTATCACCCGACTCAAAGACGGCGCCTTCACGCTCACGCTGGACAACGGCGCGCAGATTTGCGTGGCGATTCGCGTCAACGCGGCGCAGCGCAGCGCCGAAATTGACTTCACCGGAACCAGCGCGCAGCAGCACAACAATTTCAACGCGCCCACGGCAGTGTGTATGGCGGCGGTGCTGTATGTGTTTCGCTCGCTGGTGGCAGACGACATCCCACTCAATGCGGGCTGCCTGAAGCCGCTGAAGGTGATCATCCCGGCGGGCTCGATGCTCAATCCGAATCCACCCGCGTCGGTAGTTGCGGGCAATGTGGAGACCTCAAGCTGTATTACCAATGCGCTTTACGGCGCGCTGGGTGGCCTGGCATCGAGCCAGTGCACCATGAACAACTTTACTTTCGGCAACGCGCAGTACCAGTACTACGAAACCATCAGCGGCGGTAGCGGCGCAGGCGCGGACTTCAATGCAGCAGGTGAAGTGGTGGGTGGTTTTGACGGTACCAGCGTGGTGCAAACGCACATGACCAACTCGCGCCTGACCGACCCCGAAGTGCTGGAGTTTCGCTTTCCGGTGCGGCTGGAGAGTTTTGCCATTGCCGAGGATACCGGCGGCGCCGGGCGTTGGCGCGGTGGCAATGGCGGCGTGCGTCGGGTGCGATTTCTGGAGCCCATGACGGCCAGTATTTTGTCCAACGGCCGACTGAATGGCGCGTTTGGTGCAGCCGGTGGTCAGCCGGGTCAACCCGGTCGAAACCGGGTGCTGCGCGCGGAGGGTTCGGTCGAGGTGCTGGGCCATATCGGGCAGGCTGAGATGGCTGTGGGTGATATTTTTGAAATCCAAACGCCAGGAGGGGGTGGCTACGGCGACGCGTCAGACAGCACCGGGAGATGATCCGTTTTGTTGATCATTTTTGACCGCTAGCCTTTATCAATCAAGCCATCGCAGCTATAAAAAGTGATGCGGTCTTGATGCCAGCCAGCGTCAGCAGAGAAGCTTGAAAATTTCGTCAACGCGCCAAGAAGGCCGGGGTTGAGTTACAAGCGCCGCTGGCATGGTGGCACCAGCCCAAAACGACCAAAACGCGTGCAGCCACTACGGCGCAGCAAGCACGGTCATGCTAGTCCACCCAGTTATCCAGCTTGAGCCTGGGCACGCGCTCGAATTCGCGGGTGCTGTTGCTGATGAGCGTGAGGTTCAGCGCCAGGGCATGGGCAGCAATCCACAAGTCGTTGTTGCCAATGGGCGTGCCAGCACGCTCCAAGTGCACCCGAACAGTGCCGTAGCTTTCGGCCACCGCACTGTCGGCCGGGATCACCGGGATCAACCCACGCAAATGATCAAGCGCCTCCAGGGCTTTGGTTCGCTGCTGGCTTTTCTCGGCCCCGTACCGCAGTTCGCCAAAGGTCACCAGAGACATGCCCACGGCACCTGCGGCAGTGTGTCGTTGCGGCCGTCGGCCATGAAGTCATCTGGCAAACCTGCCAGCAAATCAAAGGCTGCTGCCAAGCTGGTAGGTATGCGCCGCAGCACCACATCGTCCCCGCGCCGTAATATCTCGACCTGGCTCACATCAAACTGGAATTCCTTGGGCAAACGCACCGCCTGCGAGTTGCCTGATTTGAAAACCGCTGCAGTGGTTATGGCGTGTGACATGAAGACAGCTCTTTCGTTCATGTTGATACACAAAGTACATACAGACTTCCGGAGAACCAAGATGAACCCAACCTTGAACCTCGCCTGGAGCGCCGCGCCGGGTTTGACGTGATGCGTTAGTGTTTGCACCACCGCGCTTTGGATATCACCCGTTGGCTAATGCTTCATCTGCGGCGGCAGTGACGGATCAAAGCGCTCAACAGTGCGCCATTCAGCAAAAAAATGCCTCTAGACCTTATCAATCATGCGCCAGCAGCTATAAAAAGTGATGCAGTCTTGATGCCTGCCAGCGTCAGCAGCAGCGAGCCAAAAAGATGCAACGCGGCGGTGCCAAAACCCAGCAGGTAGCGCTGTTGGCCCAGCATACCCACCACCTCGGCAGAAAAGCTGGAAAACGTTGTCAGCGCACCCAGAAAGCCGGTGATGATGGCCAGCCGCCACGCTGGATCGAGGTGCGGCAGGGCCTGGAATACCGCCACCGCAATGCCAATCAGATAGCCACCGATCCAGTTGGCCGCCAGTGTGCCCAGCGGCAGCGCTGCGCCAGGGTTGAGCCACAAGCCCAACTGCCAACGCGCCAGGGCGCCGATGCAGGCACCGATACAAATGGCGGCAATGTTCAGCATGTCAGGCCAAGGCCGTCAAGGCGCTTTTTTGGCGTCGGGTTTCTTGACCGGGGCGCTCGCCTTGAAGGGCAGACCGTTGACGGTGACGCCTTCGGCAGAAAACTTGGCGGCTTTGGTTTCACCTATGCCGTTGACCCGGGTGATGAAGTCGGTCCAGTCCTTGAAGCTGGCTTTTTTTCGCTCGGTAAGAATCTTGCTTGACGTGGCCGGGCCTATGCCCTTGATGCTGTCGAGCTCGGCCTCGGAGGCCTTGTTGATGTCCAGCGCGGCGGCAAAACACAGCGCAGCCGAGAGGGTCACGATCAGCGTGATAATTTTTTTCAGCATGGGTTTCTCCTTGATCAGTTGTGTTGTGCCAGCCACTGCACATACTTTGCCACCCCCGTTTGCACATCAGCAAACACATGATCGCAGCCGGCGGCGCGCAGCGCGCTCAAATCGGCCTGGGTGTAGCACTGGTATTTGCCGCGCAGCGCGTCGGGGAAAGGCACGTACGCCAGCAGGCCTTGCGCCACCAGCTGGTCAAGCGGCAAGTCGGCAAGACCCTCCAGCGCGCGCAAGGCGTTGACGGTAGAACTGGCGACGTCATTAAACGGTTGCGCGCGGCCGGTGCCCAGGTTGAAGATGCCCGAGATACCCGGGTGGTCCAGGAACCACAGGTTGACCGCCACCACGTCGTCAATAAAGACAAAGTCGCGCAGCTGCGCGCCGGGCTGGTAGCCACCGTATTCGCCAAAGAGTTTGACCTTACCCTCGGCCGCGAACTGGTTGAATTGGTGAAACGCGACGCTGGCCATGCGACCCTTGTGTTGCTCACGCGGGCCATAGACGTTGAAGTACCGGAAACCCACCACCTGCATGGTCTTGCCGGCAAAGGCGCGCTGGAATTCGTTGCCGCACTCGCGGCGCATGCGCTGGTCAAACAGCAACTTTGAGTAGCCATAGACGTTGAGCGGGTGCTCGAACGCCGGGTCTTCCCGGAAGGTGTCTGAACCCCCGTAGGTGGCTGCGCTGGAGGCGTAGAGCAGCCGCGCGCCGCGGCGCTGGCATGCCTGGTACAACTTGACCGAGGTGGCAAAGTTGTTTTGCATCATGTACTTGCCGTTCAGCTCCATGGTGTCGCTGCAGGCGCCCTCGTGGAAGATGGCTTCCACCTGGCCAAAGTCGCCGCCGGCGTAGTCGTCGTAAAACACGTCGGCGTCAATGTAATCGGTGATCTGCAGGTCGGCGATGTTGCGGAATTTGTCGCCCTGCGTCAGGTCGTCGACCGCGATGATGTCGGTGATGCCACGGGCGTTGAGGCCCTTGATGATGTTGCTGCCAATAAAGCCGGCGGCGCCGGTAACGACGATGCGGGTCATTCGAACAACTCCTCATAAGAAACAGTGGCGGTGCCAAATTTGCCCACCACGATACCACCGGCGCGGTTGGCCAGCGGCATCGCCTGGCGCAGGCTCAAGCCCGCGGCCACCATGGCAGCCATGGTGGCGATGACGGTGTCACCGGCGCCAGTGACGTCAAACACTTCGCGCGCTTGCGCGTTTGCGCTGACCTGGCCGGCGTCGTCAAACAGCGTCATGCCTTCTTCACTGCGAGTCAACAGCAGGGCCTGAATATTGTGCTGGCTGCGCAAGGCTTGCACCTTGGTTTGCAGGTCGGCCTCGTCTTGCCAATTGCCGATCACTTGCTGCAACTCGGCGCGGTTGGGGGTGATGACGGTGGCGCCCTGGTAACGCGCGTAGTCGCTGCCCTTGGGGTCGATCAGGATGGGCACGGCGGCAGCGCGCGCGCGTGCGATCATGTCGCTGATGTGCGCCAGGCCGCCCTTGCCGTAGTCTGAAAACAGCACCGCCTGGTGCTGTGGCAGCAGCTCGATGAAGGTGGCCGTTTGCGACGCCAGCAGTTCGGTCTTGGGCGTGTTTTCAAAGTCCATGCGCAGCAGTTGTTGCTGGCGGCCGATGACACGCAGCTTGACGGTGGTTTTCAGATCGGTATCACGTCCAAAATAGGTCTGGATGCCGGTGTTGGCGACCAGCGCTTCGAGCTTGCGGCTGGCTTCGTCGTCACCCACCACGGTGAGCAGTGAGGCGCGCGCACCCAGCGTGAGCACGTTGTAGGCGACGTTGGCCGCACCGCCGTTGCGTTCTTCTTCACGCGTGATGCGCACCACCGGTACCGGGGCCTCGGGGCTGATGCGCTCTACTGCACCGTACCAGTAGCGGTCAAGCATCACGTCGCCAACCACCAGCACGCGGGCGTTGGCCAAGTTTTGTTTTGGAATGGTCATAACTCTTCAACCCGCTTGGCGGGGTAACTGTCCCAGGTCTGGCAGCCAGGGCACTGCCAGAAATGGTGGGTGGCTTCAAAGCCGCAGGCGGCGCAGCGGTAGCGCAGCAGGGGTTTGACGGCGTGGTCGAGTGCGCGCTGCACTTGTGGATGAAACTGTTCGTGTTCGAGCTTCTCTTGCGCGATCCAGCGCGTGGCGGCCACCAGCGAGGGCTCTTGTGCCAGGTGGCGGGCGTAGAGGTCGCGTTCACTCAGCGCTGTGTTGCCGTCGGCCAGACGTACCAGCGCGGCCAGGATGTCCAACGACGGGCTTTGCTCGTAGAGCGCTTGCAAGCGCGCAAACGCATCGGACGTGTTGCCCAACTGCAAGCTGACGTCAGCCAGCGCCTCGGCCAGCAGCGGTGCGGCGGCCGGGGCGTGCACCAGCGCTTCAAGCAGTGTCTGCTGTGCCGCTGAAAGATCGCCCTGGGCTTGTTGCAGGCGGGCCATGTCAAGCCGGGGGCGGGGGGCGTCTGGAGCCTGGTTGATGGCTTGCTGCAAAAACGCGTGGGCGTCACCATTGCGGGCCTGCGCGGTGGCGCTGGTGGCCTGTTCGCAGAGGTAGTGCGCCAGCCTGGGCGCAAAACTGCCGGGCGCCGACTGCTCCAGTTTGCTGGCGACTTCGGTGGCCAAGACCCAATCGCGGCTGCGCTCATAGTTGGCCAGCAGGGCCAGGCGCGCCTCTTGTTCAAAGGCCGTGCCTTCGAGCTTGCGCAGCGCGCTTTCGGCGTGGTCGAGCAGGCCGGCCTTGAGAAAGTCAAGCGCCAGTGCGTGCTGGGCACGGTGCCGGTCGGCCTGGCTGAGGTCGCCGCGCGAGAGCAGATGTTCGTGCACCCGTACCGCGCGCTCGTACTCGCCGCGGCGCCGAAACAGGTTGCCCAGCGCAAAGTGCAACTCAGACGTGTCGGGGTCGTTTTGTACCGCCTCAATGAAAGCGTCAATCGCCCGGTCTTGCTGTTCGTTGAGCAGGTAGTTCAGGCCCTTGAAGTAGGCTTTGGGCGCATCACGGTTTTCCAGGCGAATCTGGCGCAAATCAAAGCGCGACGCGGCCCAGCCCAGCGTGAATGCCAGCGGCAGGCCCAGCAAGATCCAGCCGAGACTAAAGTCCATCGCTGTAGGCAGGTTGGATGGCAGGCATGGAAGCAACAGGTTCAGCAGGGGCGGGTGCTTTGGCGTCCGCGAGCTGCGATCGCTGGCGCTGTTTGAAACGCCACGGCACCATGCCCAGCACGCCGATGGCCACACCGATCGCAAAGGCGATCAGCACCACCAGCACTTGCGGGGCGTGCCACTGGTTACCAAAGAAAAAATGCACGGTGACGGTCTGCTGGTTGTTCAGCGCAAAAGCAAACAGGGTGAAGAAAATGGCCGCCTTCAGCACCCATTTAAGCAACCAGAGAATGTTCTTCATTGGTGTGTTCCATCGTCGCTGAAATTCTAACCGTCGCTGGTGCGCAGGGACACAAAGCCGCGACGCCGAATCCTGTTTGGGTGGCCCGCTCAGGGGTGCGGCGGGTGCAACAACTCTTCGGTGCGCAGGTCAACGGTTTCGCGCAGGGCTTTGCCTGGTTTGAAGTGCGGCACACGCTTTTCCGGGATGGCGACACTGTCGCCAGTGCGCGGGTTGCGGCCCTGGCGCGGTGGGCGGTAGTTGACCGAAAAGCTGCCAAAACCACGTACCTCGATGCGGTGACCGCGTGCCAGCGCGTCGTTCATGGCGTCCAGAATGGCTTTGACGGCAAACTCGGCGTCGCGCAGGGTCAACTGGCCAAAGCGGGCGGCAAGTTCTTCAACAAGGTCAGAGCGGGTCATGTCAGCACTTTCATGGGATAAAAAAACGGCCGGTGAGCGCGCTGCAGGCACCGGCCGTTTGATCTACCGGGTCAGCCGGCTTAGTTGTTGTCCAACTTGGCGCGCAGCAACGCACCCAGGCTGGTGGTGCCAGCGTTTTCCCGGGCAGACTGTTGGCTCAAAGTGGCCATGGCTTCGTTTTGGTCAGCCGCGTCCTTGGCCTTGATCGACAGCTGGATATTGCGGGTCTTGCGATCCACATTGACGACCACCGCGGTGACTTCGTCGCCTTCCTTGAGCACGTTGCGCGCGTCTTCGACGCGGTCGCGGCTGATTTCAGAGGCGCGCAGGTAACCGACGATGTCGTCGCCGAGGTCGATCTCGGCGCCCTTGGCGTCCACGGTCTTGACCTTGCCGGTCACCACAGCGCCCTTGTCGTTGATCGACGCGAACGTGGTGAACGGGTCGGAGTCCAGCTGCTTGATGCCCAGCGAGATGCGTTCGCGATCGACGTCCACGGCCAACACGATGGCTTCAACTTCCTGGCCCTTTTTGTATTCGCGCACAGCGGCGTCGCCGGCTTCGTTCCAGGACAGGTCAGACAGGTGCACCAGGCCGTCAATACCAGCAGCCAGACCGACGAACACGCCGAAGTCGGTGATGGATTTGATCGGGCCCTTGACGCGGTCGCCGCGCTTGGTGTTTTGCGCAAACTCTTGCCATGGGTTGGCCTTGCATTGCTTCATGCCCAGGCTGATACGGCGTTTGTCTTCGTCGATTTCCAGCACCATGACTTCGACTTCGTCGCCCAGGGCAACGATCTTGCCGGGGGCAATGTTCTTGTTGGTCCAGTCCATCTCACTTACGTGCACCAGACCTTCGATGCCGGGTTCGAGTTCGACAAATGCGCCGTAGTCGGCAATGTTGGTGATCTTGCCAAACATACGCGTGCCTTGCGGGTAGCGGCGGTTCACGCCCATCCAAGGGTCATCGCCCATTTGCTTCAGACCCAGCGACACGCGGTTTTTCTCGGTGTCAAACTTGAGAATCTTGGCGGTGATTTCCTGACCAGCGGTCACCACTTCAGACGGGTGACGCACACGACGCCAGGCCATGTCGGTGATGTGCAGCAGGCCGTCAATGCCGCCCAGGTCGACAAACGCACCGTATTCGGTGATGTTTTTCACCACGCCTTGAACAATGGCGCCTTCCTTGAGCGTTTGCATCAGCTTGGAGCGTTCTTCGCCCATCGAAGCCTCCACCACAGCGCGGCGGCTCAACACCACGTTGTTGCGCTTGCGGTCCAATTTGATTACTTTGAATTCGAGGGTCTTGTTTTCGTACGGAGACAGGTCTTTGGTTGGGCGGGTGTCCACCAGAGAACCGGGCAGGAACGCGCGGATGCCGTTGACCAGCACGGTCAGGCCACCCTTGACCTTGCCGCTGGTG
>PFKL01000113.1 GCA_002784245.1 Comamonadaceae bacterium CG_4_10_14_3_um_filter_60_75 | reverse complement strand
CATGGGCAGCGTGGTGGGCGAGCGCTTTGCCCGCGCGGTGCAAACCGCCATCGACCAAAAGGTGCCCTTCGTCTGCTTCACCGCCACCGGTGGCGCGCGCATGCAAGAAGGCTTGCTGAGTTTGATGCAAATGGCCAAGACCAACGCGTCGCTGACCCATTTGGCCAAAAAAGGCCTACCCTTCATCAGCGTGCTGACCGACCCGACCATGGGCGGCGTGTCCGCAGGGTTTGCCTTTTTGGGGGATGTGGTGATGGCCGAACCCAAGGCGCTGATTGGTTTTGCCGGACCACGGGTGATTGAGTCGACCGTGCGGGTCACGCTGCCCGAAGGTTTTCAGCGCTCAGAGTTCTTGCAAACCAAAGGCGCGGTTGATTTGATCTGTGACCGCCGCGAACTGCGCAAAACCATTGCAAATACGCTGGCCATGCTGACTCGCCAGAGCGCGGACGCGGTAGCCTGAGGCGCCCCTCGGTTACCGCGCCCCTCAGGCCCGCACTACCCGTGCGTTACGCAGCGTTACGCGGCCACCGACGCGACGGCGTTGCCAGCATCGTCAAACAGGCCTTCGAACAGCACCGAGCTCAAATAGCGCTCACCCGAGTCAGGCAAAACCACCACAATGGTCTTGCCAGCGTTTTCCGGCCGCTTGGCCAGGCGCACGGCCACGGCAGCGGCGGCGCCGCATGAGATGCCGCACAAAATACCTTCTTCGCGCGCCAGGCGACGGGCAAAGGCCACGGCGTCTTCACTGCTGACCTGCTCAATCGCATCGACCAGGGACAAATCCAGCACCTCGGGCACAAAGCCGGCACCAATGCCTTGTATCTTGTGCGGGCCGGGCTTGATCTCTTCGCCAGCACGCGCTTGTGTCAGCACCGGGCTGGTGGTGGGCTCCACCGCCACCGAGATGATGGCCTTGCCCTGCGCTCTTTTGATGTAGCGGGACACGCCAGTGATGGTGCCGCCCGTGCCGACACCACTGACAAAAATATCAATCTTGCCGTCGGTGTCTTGCCAGATTTCCGGGCCGGTGGTGGCCTCGTGGATGGCCGGGTTGGCGGGGTTCTTGAACTGTTGCAACAACACGTATTTCGGGTCGCTGGCTGCGATTTCTTCGGCCTTGGCAATGGCCCCTTTCATGCCCTTAGCACCTTCGGTCAGGACCAGTTTGGCACCGTAGGCGACCAGCAGTTTGCGCCGTTCGATGCTCATCGTGTCGGGCATGGTCAGCGTGATCGGGATGCCGCGCGCCGCCGCCACAAACGCCAGCGCAATACCGGTGTTGCCGCTGGTGGGTTCGACAATTTCCTTGCCCGCGCCTAGCAGACCGCGCTTTTCGGCGTCCCACACCATGGCTGCGCCAATGCGGCATTTGATGGAATAAGCCGGGTTGCGGCCTTCGATCTTGGCCAGCACGGTGGCGCTGGCGCCGTCGGTGACGCGGTTGAGCTTGACCAGCGGTGTGCGGCCAATAGAGAGCGAATTGTCGGCAAAGATGTTGCTCATGGCAGTTTTCCTGTGAATTTTGAACGAAATAGCGTGAACCAGGCGGGGTCGCCGTCAAGACGAGTGCGCGGACTGTACCGGCAACTTGGGAAATTTCAAACAACAAAAATTTCAGTTCCAAATAGCCAAATGATCTAAAGAGTAGCTCGGGGCGGAATTCAACGCTATGCTCCGGTTTCAAACATCGGTTCAACAACACCAGCCACATTCATGACCATCAACGACACCGACACCGACACGCTGCGCCGCGTACTGCGCAACAGCCACACCATCGCCGTGGTAGGACTCTCCGCCGAACCAGATCGGCCCAGCTACCGGGTTGCCAAGTACCTGCAAGCGCATGGCTACAGAATTGTTCCGGTCAATCCCAAGCACCCTGAGATTCTGGGCGAAAAAAGCTACCCCGACCTGGCGTCAATTCCGTTTGCAGTCGACATGGTCGACGTGTTTCGCAAAGCGCAGGATTGCGTCCCGGTTGCGCAACAGGCGGTGGCCATTGGTGCCAAAGTGCTTTGGCTGCAGCTCGGGGTGGTCAACGATGAAGCGCAGCAGGTAGCGCAGGCCGCCGGGCTGACCGTGGTGATGGACCGCTGCGTCAAGATCGACCACGCCAACCTGCTGTGAACCTCAGGCGGCCATCAATGCGGCCGCCTGCAAATTACCCAACACAATCGCGGCAATCTGCAAAACGACCAGCAACACCAACGGCGACAGGTCAATGCCGCCAATGAGCGGCAAGAACCGGCGAATTGGTTGCAGCAATGGGGCCACCAAGCGCTCGATCACGTCGGCCATGACCGAATTGGTTTGCACCCACGACAGCACCGCGTAAATGATGACGGCCACTGTCATGCCCGAGATCGCCATGCGCAACAAGCCAAAGGCGGCCAGGATCGGCACCGCAAACAGGCCACCCGCTGCCCCGGCAAGCAGCCACAAAATGCCAAATTCAGCCAACTGCAACAAAAACGCTGCCATCAGGCTGGCCGTGTCCAGCGCACCAATGGCGGGCAACACGCGCCGCAGCGGCAGCACGATCCAATCGGTCACGGCAAAGACAAACTTGCCCAGCGGGTTGCCGGACCTCGCGGACATGGGCACACGCTGGTACTGCATGTACAGGCGCAGCAAGCAAGCGCCGCTCAGAAAACCGGCAACCACTTCAAGCAACAACGACACAATCTGGTACAGCATGGCAATCCGTCAGGGGTGAAACACGTGCGCCGCATCATAGCCAACACCGCCCCCCTCGAATCTCCCGCTCCCCTGCAAGACGACAACCAGCTCATGCAAGAGCGCCGCGACAAGCTCAAAGCCCTGCGCCAGGCGCAAGCACAGGGCAAAGGCCCGGCCTTCCCCAACGACTTCAAACCCACCGACCACGCGGCCAAACTGTTTGCCGCGCATGAGGCCCAATCGCCCGAAGCCCTGATGGAACAAGGCACGCAGGCCAAGGTGGCCGGGCGCATGATGCTCAAGCGCGTGATGGGCAAGGCCAGCTTCTGTACCTTGCAAGACAGCACCGGGCGCATCCAGGTCTACATCAAACGCGACGACGTGGGCGAAGACATTTACAACGCGTTCAAACACTGGGATCTGGGCGACATCGTCGCCGCAGAAGGCCTGGTGTTCAAAACCAAAACCGGCGAGCTCTCCATCCACGCCAGCGCCATCCGTCTGCTGACCAAGAGCCTGCGCCCGATGCCCGACAAGTTCCACGGCATGGCC
>PFKL01000119.1 GCA_002784245.1 Comamonadaceae bacterium CG_4_10_14_3_um_filter_60_75 | reverse complement strand
TTGCCCATAAAAAACCGCCCGGAGGCGGTTTTTTTGATTTGAATTGAATCAATCTCTTCAGAGTGGCGATTTTTTACCACCAGCGTAGGTCGACAAAGTCATCGCCGGATTTTTCATTTCACCTGTGGACTCAAACTTGATATTGGCGGTGACGCCTTTCAGATCGGTTTCAATGAGTTTTGAGATGTATACCTTTGGATCTGTCGAGTTAGCACGCTTCATTGCATCAACCAAAACAAAGGTCGCGTCATAGGTGTAGGGGCTGTAGATCTGGAATTGACCAGGGAACTTGGCGTCGTACTTGGCTTTCCAGGCAACACCACCAGGCATCTTAGCCAGCGTTGCACCACCTTCTGCGCAAATCACGTTGTCGAGACTCTTGGCACCAGAGGCGATCTTAATGATCTCAGGTGTACAGATGCCGTCACCACCAAAATACTTCACGTTGGTCAGACCGAGTTGATCCATTTGACGCAACATGGCGCCAGCTTGGGCGTCCATACCACCAAAGAAAACGCCGTCAGGCTTCTTGGCTTTGATGGCTGTCAAAATTGCCATAAAGTCTGTCGCCTTGTCGGTCGTGAATTGTTGGTCAACAATTTCAACGCCTTTGGTCTTGGCAATCTTGGCAAACACCTCGGCAACGCCTTGGCCGTAAGCAGTGCGGTCGTCAATGACTGCGATTTTCTTCAGCTTAAGCGTATCTGCTGCGTAAGAGGCCAACCCAGCACCCAAGGAAAGGTCGTTGGCAATGATTCGGTAAGTCGTCTTGTAGCCAGGTTTAGTCAGGTTGGGGTTGGTGGCAGCACCCGTCACCATCGGGATGCCGCAGTTGTTGTAAATCTTGGAAGCGGGAATGGTTGTGCCCGAATTCAGGTGACCAACCACGCCGGCAACCTTGGCGTCGCACAGTTTTTGTGCAACAGCGGTGCCCTGTTTCGGGTCAGCTGCATCATCTTCGGCCGCAATTTCAAACTTGATGGTCTTGCCACCGATCTTGATCTTCTGGGCGTTCAGATCCTCGATGGCCATACGCACACCGTTTTCATTGTCCTTGCCGTAGTGGGCTTGTGACCCGGACATGGGCGCCACGTGGCCAATCTTGACAACAACTTCCTGCGCCACAGCAACGCCAGCAGCAACAGCAACCGCAGCGGCAACGGTCAATTTCAATTTCATTTGCATAAACAACTCCAGGTTAATAAAGGTTGTGAATTGAATAATTCAGCAACCCGAACGATACAGCAAATTTTGGGCCAATCGCAACGCTCGAACGTTTGCGCGCCTAGTAGAAACCCTAGGAATCAGCGTCTTCCTGGGTCGCAATGGGGCGTTGGTGCAAGCAGTCGGTCACAGCCTGCGCAATCAGTTGCTCCATCTCGCCGTGCAGGCGTCTGCTGATGTCATCCCAAGGCTCGGTGACCAGGCTTTTGACTAATCGCTCGTATTCTTGCTGCAAGCGACGCTCAAAAGCCGGCCGCAACTGGCACCGAACAGCTTCCACCAGCGCCTGTACATCGGGTGCAGGTCGGCGGGAACCATAGTCCAGCGTGGCTGGGTCAACCACTTCAGTCAAGGTCGGAATGAAGCGCGGCACATGGCGGGGATCGGTGCTCATTGCATTGCCCTGCCCTGCGCGTCATGGCGCGCCAGTTCAGCGCCTGCTTGCGCGTAGTGACGCCAGCGCTGGCGCGCAGCCTGGCGGCTAGCATCGTCGAGTCCCACCACTTCGATCACCCGTTCAAAAGCGGTGAAATCTTCGGGTGCACACTCGCAAAAATTGACCAGCACGTTGCCATGTGTAGTGGGCGTCAAAACTGATGTCAAGACAACGCGGGAACGTGCAATTACCTGACCGGTTGCGTTGCTCCGACAATGCGGCACAAATTCGATGGGGGACAGTTGCCACAACGCGCGATCGAGCTGTTCCAATTCTTCTTTGGGCACCCACAGCAGCAATTTGGCGCCGGTAGCGACGCCTTTGCGCACCAGCCGACAGGTGTAGTCCACCCTGTTGTTGACGTTGTAATGAAAAACAATGCTTGTCACGCGTCAATGACCTCGATCCGCTACCGACAACAGGTAGTCCAGCAGCAACCCCACCGGCCGGCCGGTAGCTCCCTTGGCAGTGCCGCTTTTCCAGGCGGTACCAGCAATATCCAGATGCGCCCAGGGCTGCTTGCCAGCAAATCGCTGCAAAAACTTGGCGGCAGTGATCGCACCACCTGAACGACCGGCGACGTTGGCGACATCGGCGAAACTGGTTTTAAGACCCTCGGCGTAGTCGTCGTCCAGCGGCATGGGCCAGCACGGGTCGTGCGCTGATTCTCCGGCTTTGAGCAGAGCCGCAGACATTGCTTCGTCGGTACAAAAGAAACCGCTGCGTACCGCGCCCAAGGCGACGACACAAGCGCCGGTCAGGGTCGCCACGTCGAGCACAGCGCGAGGTTTGAAGCGTTGAGCGTAAGTGAGTGCATCGCACAGCACCAAACGCCCCTCGGCGTCGGTGTTGAGCACTTCAATGGTCTGGCCACTCATGCTGGTAACCACGTCGCCAGGTTTGACCGAACGTCCACTCGGCAAGTTTTCACACGACGGAATCAGGCCGACGACATTGAGGGCAGGCTGTAACTGCGCTAGCGCTCTGAACACGCCCAGCACGCTGGCGGCACCGCACATGTCAAACTTCATCTCGTCCATTTCCGCTGCTGGCTTGATCGAGATGCCACCACTGTCAAAGGTAATTCCCTTGCCAACCAGCACCACAGGCGCGGTTGCCTTGGCCGCCCCCGCATACTGGAGCACGATGAAGCGCAGCGGTTGATCGGAGCCTTGGGCGACCGCCTGAAATGCGCCCATTCCCAACCTTGCAACCTCTTTGGGTCCCAGCACCTGGCACGTGACGCCGGACAACTTGGTCAGCGCGCGGGCCGCCTGCGCTATGAGAGCGGGTGTGGCGTGATTGGCCGGGCGATTACCCCATTCTTTGGCCAACTCAATGCCCATGATGGCAGCGACTGCCCAGTCAAACGCACCACGTACGCTCTTGCCGAGCGGACCAGTCAGCGTGATATCGCGCAACGAGCGCTCCGGCGGATTCGATTTGGTGGTGGTATACGAGTAACTGGCATCTGCCAGCGCGGTGAGTGCCACGCGCACCGCCAAGGCTGAAGGCTTCTGCAAAAAACAGAGTGTCAAGCGCTTTGGTCTGGACGATTTGACGCTCACAAACGCAGCTGTGCCCGCCTTTTTGACATCAGTTGCCCCGCCAGGGCCAATCTGCGCCAGCACCAAATGGGTGGCAGCAATCCCCTCAGGTCGAAAGATATCCAGAATTTGCCCTGATTTAGCCTGAAAATCTCCCGCTTCCATCACCTTGTGGATGATTCGGGACACGGCGTCCTGCGCTGGCTCAAAAGCATCGTCAACAAAAACGATCAAAACGTCGGTTTTTTCGGACGCCAGAGCTTGGCGCTGCAGAGGTTTGATGTGAAAGTTCATAATTGGTCATTCATTATTTCAAGCGATGTTATTCCATTCCTCCGTCCGCAAAGAATTGGCTCGCAGCTTCGGTGCCGTACTGGTCGTGCTTGTTACGGTGGTGATGACCATGACGCTGATTCGTACCCTCGGACAAGCCTCGCGCGGCAATTTCAACCCGTCCGATGTGACCCAGATCATGGGCTATACGGTGCTCGCATATATGCCCACTCTGCTGTCGATGAGCTTGTTCATTGCGGTGATTTCAACCTTGTCCCGGATGTACCGTGACAGCGAAATGGTGATCTGGTTCTGCAGTGGCAAAGGGCCGTCATCGCTTGTCAAGCCGTTGATGCACTTTGCTTGGCCCGTTTTTATGGTGGTTGGGTTGTTGGCGCTGCTGGTTTTGCCTTGGAGCAACCAGCGTATCGAAGACCTGAAATTCCAGTACGAGCGCCGTGGTGATCTCGATCGCATTGAGCCCGGGCAGTTTCAGGAGTCGGCCAACGGTGAACGTGTGTTTTTTGTTGAAAAGAACCCTCTAGGGCAAAGTACCGGCTCCAACGTGTTCATCGCTTCAACCGAGCGCGGCAAAGAAACGGTGACGTCGGCACGCAGCGGCCGGATAGAGCAGTTACCCGAGGGGCAGTTTTTGATGCTCAACAACGGACAGAGGCTCGAACGCGTCATCGGTACAGCCGACCTCAAACTCAGCGAATTTGTTGTCTACGGCACCCGTATCGGTGACGACGCGCAAAGTCTCGCAAGCTTCATTCCGGTCAATACCCTGCCCACGCTTGCGTTGATCAACAAGCCTGACCTAACCAGACAGGGTGAGTTGTCCTGGCGCATTGGGCTTTTGTTGGCTGCTATAAATTTTGTGATCATCGGCATCGCCGTGTCCAACGTCAATCCCCGGCTCAATAAAAGCATCAATCTGATTTTCGCTATGTTCACTTTCATTGTGTATTTCAATCTGCTGAACTTGGGGCAAAGCTGGATTGCATCGGGCAAGCTGCCTTTTCTGGCATTTTTGGTGGTGTTGCACGGCGGCGTTTTCCTAGTGTCGACATTTTGGCTGGCCAAGGGTCACAACAATTGGCGTTTGCGACAACTTTTGCTGCGACGCAAGCGGCTAGGCGCGTCCACCGGGGACGTGCGATGAAGACCTTGCGCCGCCTGATTTACGGCGAGGTACTGCGTGCGGTGGCTTTCATTACCCTCGGATTTTTGTCCCTGTTTTTTTTCTTCGACTTTGTTGAAGAAGTTCAAAGCGTTGGTCGTCACTCAGAGACGGGTTACCAGTTGGTGCACGCGTTTGGTTATGTGGCGCTGCTCATTCCAAGTCACCTCTATGAATTGATGCCGATTGCCGTCCTGATTGGCACTATTTTTGTAATGGCCAGGCTAGCGCAAAGCTCCGAATACACCATTTTGCGAACCAGTGGCCTGGACCCTTGGCGTGCGTTGCGCGCCCTGCTGCTACTGGGATTGGGGTTTGTGATCTTTACCTTTGCGGTTGGTGACTATGCCTCCCCGGTGGCCGACCGTGCCGCCCAGTTGCTCAAGGCAAAGTACACCGGACGAATTACTGTGGGACAAACCGGCGCCTGGCTGAAGGAGCGCCAAGCTTATAGCACGTACGCGGTCAATGTTGGCGAATTGGCCTCCGACGGGGGCTTGCACGGTGTGCGTATTTTTGAATTTGACAACCGCGGACTGCTGGCATCCATGACGCAGGCCGATTCAGCCGTAATCCAGGAAGACGAGGCTTGGCTACTGCAGCAAGTCAACCGGTCTGAATTTACCATGATTGAGGGTAAAAATGCACAAATTGAACGCGTCAAACTGGAGAGTCTGCGTTGGCCGAATCAGATTTCTACTGAGATGGTGTCGGCGGCACTGCTCAAACCCGAACGGATGAATACGGTCGATCTTTACCAATACATCGAGCATCTGCAAAACAACGCCCAGGCCGCCCAACGCTATGAAATCGAGTTCTGGAAGAAGGTGTTTTACCCCTTGAGCTGCTTGGTGATGGTGGTGCTGGCGCTGCCGTTTGCCTACTTTCATTTTCGCTCGGGTGGCTTGGCGAGCTATGTTTTTGGTGGCGTCATGGCTGGTATCAGCTTCTTCCTGCTGAATAATGTATTTGGCTACATGGGCAACCTGCAAAACTGGCAGCCTTGGCTGGCTGCTGCCCTGCCCGGCCTGATTTATTCGATCTTGTCGCTGAGCGCTTTTGCCTGGCTGGTTTTCAGGCACTGATCTTCCTTATGCGTGCCACCTTGTTTTTTGCCCATGGTTCCCGTGATGCGGCTTGGCGCGGCTGCGTTGACAAAATTGTGCAACAGGCGATTGAACTCGACCCAAAGGCATTGGTTGGGTGCGCCTTTCTGGAATTGATGCAGCCTGATTTAAACTGCGCTGTTGCCAGGATGCACGCTCTAGGTGCGACGGAAATCATCATCGTGCCGCTGTTTCTGGGCTTGGGCAAACACGCGCGCGAGGATACCCCCAAGCTGGTGGCACAACTCGCATGCGCCCACCCTGACCTGCGCTTGGTACTGAAGCGCTCTGTTGGCGAAGAACCAGAAGTGATCGATTTGTTGGCGAAAATGGCGCTATTCAACCCCTGACCCTCCCCCGGACCTGCCAATGAATCTGCACCAATTCCGCTTTATTCAGGAGGCCGTCCGACGCGACCTGAATTTGACTGAAGCCGCCAAAGCGCTGCACACCTCGCAGCCCGGCGTGTCCAAAGCCATCATTGAACTCGAAGACGAGTTGGGCATCGAGATTTTTGCGCGCCATGGCAAACGGCTCAAACGCGTCACCGAACCAGGTCAGGAGGTTGTCAAAGGCATCAACATCATCATGCGCGAGGTGGGTAACCTCAAGCGCATCGGTGAGCAGCATTGCATGGGCGACAGTGGTACCTTGTCGATTGCCACTACCCACACCCAGGCGCGCTACGTCTTGCCAGAACCAGTCGCCAAGCTGCGCAAGGCTTTCCCCAAAGTCAACATCAGCTTGCACCAAGGATCCCCCGACCAGGTTGCGCGCATGTTGATCGATGAAGTGGCTGAAATCGGTATCGCCACTGAGTCGATTGCGTCATATGATGAACTGGTGACGCTGCCTTGCTACGAATGGCAACATGTGCTGGTGCTGCCAGCTGGTCACGCTTTGTGCAGCAAGGAGCACATCACGCTGGAAGACATTGCAACAGAGCCCATCATTACCTACCACCCCTCCTATACCGGACGCACGAAGATCGACCACGCATTCGCGATTCGCAAGCTTGAACCGCGCATTGCTCTGGAGGCTATCGATTCGGATGTGATCAAGACGTATGTCAGGCTCGGTTTGGGCATTGGGATCGCTGCCGAAATGTCGGTGCGCGATGTGCTGGACGATGGCGGTAAAAGTGATCTCGTGGTGCGTCCCGCCGGCCAGTTGTTTGGCCAGAATGTGGCGCGCGTGGCGTTTAAGCGAGGCGCCTATCTACGGCAATTTGTATTCCAGTTTGCCGAAATGCTCAGCAGCCGACTTGACCGCCACCTGGTGGCCCGGGCAATGGAAGGCCACGTCAACGATTACGAGTTGTAACATGACCACACCTGTTCTGCAGTCACGCTTGCCCAATGTGGGTACCACCATTTTTACAGTGATGTCGGCCCTGGCAACTGAAAAAAAAGCTGTTAATCTTGGGCAGGGTTTTCCGGACTTCAACTGCGATCCCTGCTTGGTTGACGCTGTGACGCAGGCCATGCAAAGCGGTCTGAATCAGTATCCGCCGATGGCTGGTGTGCCAGTTTTGCGCGCCACCATTGCTTCGAAAATTGAAGCACTCTACACACGTAAATACGCCGCTGAAAGCGAAATAACCATCACAGCTGGCGCCACCCAGGCGATTTTGACCGCCATCTTGGCGGTGGTGCACCCGGGCGACGAGGTCATCGTGCTGGAACCTTGTTACGACAGCTACGTTCCCAACATTGAACTTGCCGGTGGCTCGGCGGTCAGGGTGCCGCTGACACCGGGCACGTTTCGCCCGGATTTTGAACAGATTGCAGCTGCCATCACGCCACGCACGCGTGCGATCATTATCAATTCGCCGCACAACCCCAGCGGCACTGTTTGGTCTGCCAACGATATGCGTCGCCTGGAACAATTGCTTGCGCCGACAAATATCCTGCTCATCAGCGACGAGGTGTACGAACACATGGTGTTTGACGGTCAGGAGCACCAAAGTGCAGCGCTGTTTGACGCTTTGGCCGAACGCGCTTTTGTCGTGTCCAGTTTTGGCAAAACCTACCATGTGACGGGTTGGAAGGTCGGTTACGTGGCCGCACCAGCAGAGCTGACGCACGAGTTTCGCAAGGTCCACCAGTTCAATGTTTTTACGGTAAACACACCAGTTCAGTACGCATTGGCCAATTACATGCAGAACGCAACTCCATACCTGGCCTTGAGCGATTTTTATCAGCAAAAACGTGATTTTTTTCGCGTCGGCTTGGCCAATACCCGGTTTCGCCTGCTACCGTGCGAGGGGACTTATTTTCAGAGCGTCGATACCCGCGCCATCAACGATTTGAATGAAGCCGATTTTTGCAAGTGGCTGACGTCAGAGATTGGTGTTGCGGCGATTCCCCTGTCGGCGTTCTATGGCAACGGCTTTGACCAGCATACGGTGCGCTTTTGTTTCGCCAAGAAGACGCAGACCTTGCAATTGGCGCTCGACAAGTTACAAACCCTGTGATGAGCGACCTGTGGGCCTGTACGCTGGCGTCCAATGCATTCATAACCCGGATTGGTGCGGCAGATCGATCGATAATGACAGCGTATAACGCATCACTTCAATCCACTGGAGACACGTCATGGCCAAAGGTCAGCAAAACAGCAACAAGATGGTGAAGAAGCCGAAGAAAGACACCTCACCGCCCAAGCCAGTGTCGGCCGACGCGGTGCGACCAAGCATCACCACCGTGGTTCCCGTGCGCGGCAAGTTGAAGAACGCGCAGCGCTGATGAGTTTTGCATTGCAGTGAAGGCCAACGGACGGTCACTGCTCGGTGGCCCGCAGCGGCGCGCTCTTGGTCGCAAGGCAGCCCTGCCCCATTCGAGGCTGGTTGAAGACCTGCGTCACTACCAGTCTGAACTGGAAATCCGGAACAAGGCGCTGCGTTTTAGCCAGACTGCAGCGGAGGCGGCCTACGAGCGTTTTGTGACCCTTTTTTCCGGCGTACCTCTGGCGCTGATGGTGGTTGACGATCAAAGCCAGATTTTGCAAAACAACGCGCGGGCCTTGGCTTTGCTGCGCCCCGAAGAGACTGATCCACCGCTGACGTATTTTCTGCCGCTCATTGCCGAGGCGGATGCAGGCAGGGTGCAAGCGGGTTTTGTCAAAGCCCGTGAAGACGGCATTTGTGAATTGGCTGAAGTGTCCATGCAGGCGGGCCTTGATCGCTTTCTCTTCGGCGACCTGCACATCGCCAGGCTTGACAGTACCGAACTGGACTGTGTCCAGTTTATCTGCGCCATCGTCGATCAGAGCCCGCTGATCGCCCAACGCAGCGCCTTGCAGTCCAGTGCCGACGCCCTGCAGCTACGCAACGAACAACTTCTACAAAGCCGCAGCCGCCTTGCTGCCATCATCGATGCGTCGCTCGACCCAATCGTTTCAACCGATACAGCGCAGCGTATTACCGTGTTTAATCCGGCGGCGCAGGCGCTGTTTGGTTATGCGCACGCGCAGATTCTCGGACAGCCAGTTGCGCTGCTGTTGCCAGACGCTGGCGCGGCATTGACGCAAACAAATACCCGCGCACCTGTCCAGTTGGGCGAAATGACTGCACGTAATTACCGCGGTGAACCGGTCGCGGTTGAAGTCAGTCTTTCGCTGGAGCACCAACCCGACGGTGCCAGCGCCACCTTTTTTGTGCATGACCTCACAACCCGAAAAAAGATGGAATTCCATCGATCGACGTTGGAACGGCAACTGCGTGAGTCACAGAAAATGCAGGCGATCGGCACATTGGCCGGTGGCATCGCCCACGACTTCAACAACATCATTGGCGCCATCCTGGGCAATCTGGCCTTGGCCAAGCAGGATGCCCTTGACAACCCGCAGGTCACGACCAGCCTGCATGAGATCGAGAAAGCCAGTCGGCGAGCGCGTGACCTGGTGCGCCAGATTCTGACCTTCAGCCGTAACGAAAAGCCGCACCGGATTGCCCTGTCTCTGCCTGACGTCGTGCAAGAGACTGTGCGCCTGTTCCAGGTGAGTCTGCCACCCAACGTCACTTTAAGCAGCACCATCGACGAGAACATGCCGCCAGTGCTGGCCGATCCCACCCAGATCGAGCAAGTTCTGCTCAATCTGTTAACCAACGCCCTGCACGCCATTGGCCAGAAAGCCGGCAACATCTGTGTGGCGTTGACATGCCATGAAGCCTGGCCTGAGAACGCTGTGCCCTACCCTGAAGATCCGGTTGTCTTGCGCGTCACCGACACCGGCTGCGGCATGGACGCTGCGACGCAGGAGCGCATCTTTGAGCCATTTTTCACAACCAAGCCGGTGGGCCAGGGCACAGGGCTTGGGCTTTCAGTGGTGCACGGCATCATGCAAGCCCACAATGGCAAGGTGATCATTGAGAGTCAACCCGGCCAAGGCACCTGCTTCACGCTGTACTTTGCGCAGACAAGCCGGCCAAGCGTCGGTAGCGCCGCGACGCTTTCGGTTAGCGAATCGCCAAGAGGTGATGGGCAACGCGTGATGGTGGTTGACGATGACGAAGCCCAGCTTTTTTTGGTCAAGCGCTTGCTCAGTCGGCATGGGTACCGGGTCATTGCCTATACCGATGCCAGGGCGGCAATCGCGTCGCTGACGCACGCGCCCAGCGAGTGCGATGTTTTGATCACGGATTTCAACATGCCCGGTTTCAGCGGCGTCGACCTGCTGCGCGCGGTTCATGCCGTCCGGCCGGATTTGCCGACGGCTTTGGCCTCGGGTTATGTCACGCCAGAAATTGAACGCGATGCACTGGCAGCTGGCGCGCGCGCGCTCATTCACAAGCCCAACGATGCGGACGAGCTATGCCGGGTTGTTGCGGCTTTGCTTGCCGGTACTGCGCCTTGATCATCGCACCGCAGGGTACTGCGTTGGTTTTTGCTGACGACACACTGCTGGTGTTTGACAAGCCGGCCGATCTGCTTAGCGTGCCTGGGCGAGGTGCTGACAAACAAGACTGTCTGAGCGCCCGGGTGATGCAGCACTTTGCAGACGCTCGCATCGTGCATCGGCTCGACATGGCAACCTCCGGTTTGCTGTTGATGGCCCGTGGCGCTGCCAATCAGCGCATCTTGAGCCTGGCGTTCGCCAATCGCCAGGTTGAAAAAAACTATGAAGCGCTGGTCGACGCAATGATCGAGCCGGCTGTAAACCCTGACGAATGGCAAAGCATTGATTTGCCAATAGCGCTGGATTGGCCGCGGCGACCCCTGCGCATCATCGATCCTGCGCAAGGTAAACCCAGTCAGACGCTTTGGCGCTTGATCACCCACGAGGAATCCCTCTGCGCAAGCCGACTGCTCTTGGCGCCGGTGACCGGGCGATCGCACCAATTGCGCGTGCACCTCGCGGCCATAGGCCATCCAATTCTTGGCGACACCTTGTATGCACCAAGCCACGTGGCAGCGCGCAGCCAACGCATGCTGCTGCACGCCACACGCCTGCAATTGGCACACCCTGTCACTAGGGAGTCGCTGCGCTTTGACAGCCCGGCGCCTTTTTGATCCCTACACCTTGGCGGTGGCGCGGCCGAGCGTGCTGTCAATGAGCCGCCCCAATTTTTCTACGCCGCCTTCAATGGCCTGGTTCAGATTGGCGCCAAGATGCTTGACCGCCAGTGGTTGATGACCTTCAAGGCGCGCTTCCATGGTGCATTGAATACTTTCGGCGGTATTCTTTTTGCCCCCATTGAGATCGCTCAAGTGCGCCTCAACGCGGGTGATTTGACCGCTGAAACGCGTCAAAGCGTCTTTGATGGTGGTGCTTGCCCATTTGGCCATGGCATCAGTGCCCTCGATATGATTGTCTGTGCGAATTTGGACTTGCATGTTTTACTCCTAGTAAAGTAACCACCGTGGTTAAGGTCCATCATAGCTACACCGATCACCATTATTTTGATTGCCATCAAATCATGAGCAAACACCTCTACATCATCACCGGTGCCTCACGCGGCATGGGCCTGTGTCTGGCGGAGCAATTGTTGGCGCCTGAAAACCAGCTGCTGTGCATTTCGCGCCATGACGCCACCCACCTGGCGCTGCGCGCGCAGCAAACTGGTATGACGCTGGACCAGTGGCATGCCGATCTGGCTGACGTCCAGCCCGTATGCGAGCGGCTCAAACAATGGTTGCGTCCGCTGTCTGAAGAAACCTTCGCCAGCGCCACCTTGATCAACAACGCCGGCATGATCCCGCCATTGGCACCTCTGAGTGAGTCCAACGCCGACGATCTGAGTCGGGCACTGCGGGTGGGCCTGGAAGCGCCGATGCTGCTCACAGCCACGTTCCTGGCGGTGACCCGGCAATGGCGTGTCGCGCGCAGGGTGCTCAACATTTCCTCTGGCCTGGGGCGGCGGCCGATGGCCTCGCAGTCGGCGTATTGCGCTGCCAAGGCCGGCATGGACCATTTCACCCGTTGCCTGGCGCTCGATGAAGCGCGCCAGGCCAATGGTGCCAAAGTGGTTTCATTGGCGCCAGGCGTGATTGATACCGATATGCAGAGCCAGCTGCGCCAAGCCAAGCCCGAAGATTTTCCCGATCAAGTCGCCTTTGCCCAGCTCAAAGAAGCTGGCCACCTCGCGTCAGCCCAAGAGGCTGCCACACGGGTATTACGCTATTTGCAACGCGCTGGCTTTGGTTGCGACCCAGTGGCCGACGTGCGCGGCTGACCGGAATAACTTGAGCCCCCATCCACAGCTCGTTAGCGCGCTAAGATGGAACGCCTTTTTTTAATTTTCGCCCTGGAGAATTTTTATGACACGTGAAGTTGTGATTGTCAGCGGTGCCCGCACCGCCATTGGTACCTATGGCGGCAGCCTCAAGGACATTGCCCCGACCGAAACCGCCGCGCAGATCGTGCGTGAAGTGCTCGCCCGTGCCCAGGTCAAGGGCGACGAAGTTGACCATGTGGTCTTTGGCCATGTGGTCAACACCGAGCCCAAAGACATGTACCTGTCACGCGTGGCGGCGATCAATGGTGGCTGTGCCGAAGGTGTGCCCGCGTTCAACGTCAACCGCCTGTGCGGCTCGGGTTTGCAGGCCATTGTGTGCGCCAGCCAGAGTATTTTGCTCGGCGATGCCGATATCGCCATTGGCGGTGGCGCCGAAGGCATGAGTCGAGCGCCCTACGCCAGCCTGAACATGCGCTGGGGCGCACGCATGAATGACACCAAGATGGTCGACATGGTCGTCGGTGCGCTGCACGACCCTTTCCATGTAGTGCACATGGGCGTGACAGCAGAGAACATCGCGGCCAAATGGGGAATTACCCGCTTGGACCAGGACCAGCTTGCGCTGGAGAGCCATAACCGTGCGCAACGTGCCATTGAGTCCGGCTATTTCAAAAGCCAGATCATGCCCATCACCCTCAAGAGCCGCAAAGGTGACATCGTTTTTGACACCGACGAGCATTACCGCCCGAACTGCACCATGGCCGAGCTGGCCAAGCTCAAACCCGCTTTCCTGAAAGAAAACGGCACCGTCACCGCCGGTAATGCCTCGGGCATCAACGACGCCGCCGCCGCTGTGGTGCTGATGGAAGCCGCCACAGCCAAAGCGCGTGGTCTCAAGCCGCTGGCCCGCCTGGTGGCGTATGCACACGCCGGCGTTGACCCCCAATACATGGGCATTGGCCCGGTGCCAGCGTCGCAACTGGCGCTCAAAAAAGCTGGACTGACCGTCAAAGACCTCGATGTGATCGAAGCCAACGAAGCATTCGCTGCGCAAGCCTGCGCCGTCAGTCGGGATCTGGGTCTGGACCCGGCCAAGGTCAACCCCAACGGCTCGGGCATCTCGCTGGGTCATCCGATTGGCGCGACTGGTGCGCTGATCACCGTGAAAGCGCTGTATGAACTTGAACGCATTGGCGGGCGCTACGCGCTGGTCACCATGTGCATCGGCGGTGGCCAGGGCATTGCTGCCATATTTGAGCGTCAAGGCTGATTCACCAGGCCAGTCCCGGATCAGCGCTTTGCGCCGGCTGCCCATGCCGAGCCCTAAGTCACCCCGCCGACGTTGCCAACGCCGGCTCTTTTTTGGGTCCGGGGACCTTTTTTCGCGCCAGCAAGGTGTACATGGTCGGCACCACGAACACGGTCAGCAAGGTCCCCAGACTCATGCCGCCCACAATCACCCAACCAATTTGATGGCGGCTCTCGGCACCGGCACCAGTGGCCAAAGCCAGCGGCACCGCACCGAGCACCATGGCACCGGTGGTCATCATGATCGGGCGCAGGCGTTGCGCAGCAGATTGCTTGACGGCTGCCAGCGTGTCCAGCCCCTGTTCACGCAATTGGTTGGCAAACGCAACAATCAGGATGCCGTGCTTGGTAATCAAGCCAACCAAGGTGATCAGCCCGATCTGGCTGAAAACATTCAAGGTACCACCTGACCACTTCAGCGCCAGCAACGCCCCGGCCATCGACAGCGGCACGCTCAGCAGAATCACGAACGGATCAATGAAGCTTTCAAACTGCGCCGCCAGTACCAAAAAGATAAACAACAGCGCCAATGCAAAGACGATCGCAAGTGAAGCGGACGATTTTTTGAATTCACGGCTGATGCCGTTCAGATCAGTGGCGTAGCCAGGTTTAAGCACTTTTTGCGCGGTGGCATTCATGAACGCCAGCGCCTCACCCACCGAATAATTCGGACTCAAATTTGACGTGATCGTGGCAGAACGTCGTTGCCCAAAATGGATCAGCTCACGCGGAACAACCACCTCGCGCACCTTGACCAAGGCCGTCAAAGGAATCAGCTCAAGACCCTTGCCACGAACAAAGAATTTTTCAATATCGTCGGGCGTATCCCGTCCGCTGGGCGTGGTCTGCACGATCACGTCGTACTGCTCCCCGCCACGTTTGTAGCGCGTGACATTGCGCCCACCCAGCAGGGTCTCTATGGCCCGCGCAATCAAATCCACGGCGACGCCCATGTCGGCGGCGCGCTCGCGGTCAACTTCGAGCCTGATCTCGGGCTTGTTCAAACGCAAGTCAGTATCGACCTGGACAAAGCCGGGGTTCCTGGCCAACTCATCCTGAAAAGCGCGCACGGTCCCGGCCAGCTCCTGGTAACTTTCGGAGGTGATCAGAACGTACTCGATGGGTTGACTGCGAAACCCTTGCCCAAGCGACGGTGGCGTGATCGGCGTGGCACTCACGCCTGAGAGGCCCGACACACGCGGCGCCATGGCACGCGCCATTTCAAGTGTGGTGCGTTGGCGTTCCTGCCAGGGTTTGGCTCTGAAAAAGACGTTGCCCTGCGCCACCGTGGGGTTACCAACGGTGGCAAAAATACGGTCGAACTCGGGGTAGTCCTCGGCAATGCGTTCGATGCTGTGGGCATAACGATCGGTGTAAGCCAGCGTCGCCCCGTCTGGCGCGTTAATGCGCGCCAACACCACGCCACGATCTTCGAGCGGCGAGAGTTCGCGTTTGATGTCGCCCAAAGCCCACCAGGTGAGCAGCCCACTGGCTGCCATCACCAGCAATACCAGGTAGCGCCGTTGCAAAGTCCAGGCCAGCATCTTGCTGTAGGTGCGGGTCACCCGTCCCAGCAGGCCTTCCATGTGCGAATCAAACCAGGTCGGACGTGGGTTGTGACGCAACAGCAGCGAACTCATCATCGGCGACAAGGTGAGCGCCACCAGGCCAGAGATCACCACTGCACCGGCGAGCGCCAGCGCAAATTCGGTGAACAACCGCCCGGTGCGTCCGGGGGAAAACGCCAATGGCGCATAAACTGCCACGAGTGTCATGGTCATGGCCACAATGGCGAAACCCACCTCACGCGCACCCCGAATCGCAGCTTGAAACGGCGGCAGGCCCTCTTCAATATGGCGATAAATGTTCTCCAGCATGACAATGGCGTCGTCCACCACCAGGCCAATGGCCAGCACCAGGGCCAGCAGCGTCAGCGTATTGATGCTGAAACCCGCCAGTGCCATCATGGCAAAAGTACCCACAAGCGCCACGGGAATAGTTACCAGCGGAATCAGCGACGCGCGCAGCGTGCGCAAAAACACAAAAATCACCAACGCCACCAACACCACGGCTTCGACAATCGTCTTGAACACCGCCTTGATCGATTGGTCAATGAACACCGAGTTGTCGTTGGCCACCTCAATCTGTACGCCTGGCGGTAAGTCGCGCCGTAATTTGCCCAGCAAGCCAACGACGCCACGGGAGAGTTCCAGCGGGTTGGCCGTACTTTGTTTGACGACACCCACACCGACAGCGTCGCGGCCATTGAGCCGCACGTAAGATCGCTCGTCGACCGGCGCCTCTTGCACCCGGGCCACGTCACCCATGCGAATCGACTGACCGTTGACCGTGCGAATCACCACCTGGCTGAATTGGTGTGGTGTTTGCAGATCGGTCGCCGTTGTGACATTGAACTCCCGCAGCGTGCTCTCAATGCGACCGGCGGGCACCTCCAGGTTGGAACGGCGCAGGGCGTCTTCCAGGTCTTGTACCGTCAGCTTGTAGGCGCCCAGTTTGTCGGGGTCGACCCAGATCCGCATGGCAAATTTGCGTTCGCCATAGATGTTCACCTCAGCCGCGCCGGGTGCGGTCTGCAGTACGGGCTTGACCAGCGTATTGGCCATCTCGGACAACTGCAAGGCACTGTGCGTGTCTGAACTCAGCGCCAGGAAAACAACCGGGAACGACTCGGCTTCCACCTTGGCGATCACCGGTTCATCAATGCCTTGTGGCAAGCGTCGGCGCACCCGTGTCACTTTGTCGCGCACATCGGCAGCCGCAGCATCTGGATCCCGGCTCAAAACAAAGCGCACAGAAATCTGGCTGCGCTCTGGCCGACTGCTGGAAGTGATCACGTCCACCCCTTCGATGCCCGAGAGCGAGTCCTCCAACACCTTGGTAACCTGCGCTTCCATCACCTCACTGGAGGCGCCACCAAAACTGGTGGTGACCGACACCACCGGCTCGTCAATTTTGGGGTATTCGCGTACCGACAACGTATTGAACGATACCGCGCCAACCAGCACGATGAGCAGCGACAGCACGGTAGCAAAGACCGGACGACGAATCGATGTTTCAGCCAGTTGCATAATGATTTCTCTGGCCTAACTGCCGGTAACACTTGCCGCAGCGGCGGGTTGACTGGCGCTGGCAGCAGGCTTGCCGGCCGACCGGCCCAACTCAACGATGCGCAGTGGGGAACCGTCTTTTTGCAGACGTTGCTGTCCAGCTACCACCACGGTGTCGCCAGCGGCGAGTCCGTGGGTGATCTCCACCATGCCCTGGCGACGAAGCCCAAGTTTGACCTCCTGGCGGCGTGACACCCATGGCGTGCCAGCGGGCAGTTGGCCAGCCAGTTCGGGCACCTCAGTGGCCGCCAGCACCTTGATCACAAACTGTTTTCCGCCTTGGGGAACAATGGCTTCTTCAGGCACGACCAGCGCCGCCTCATTAAAGGAGAACACCACTGTCACGCGGGCAAACATGCCAGTGCGCAGGATCACACCGTCCCGGGCGGCGTTGGGCAACACGGCACGCACGCCGATGGACCGACCATTGGCATCCAACAACGGTTCAATGGCTTGCACCACCGCCTTGAAGTTGCGCCCGGGCAAAGCGTCCAAGGCAAGCTCGGCCGTCTGCCCCACCTTCAGGCGACCTGAATACCGCTCGGGCAGACGAAAGTCCACCAGCATCTGACGGGTATCTTCCAGCGTCACCAGATCAGCGCCATCCTTGACGTAGTCGCCCACATTGACCAGCCGGATACCGGCAACAGCTTCGAAAGGCGCGCGCACCGCCATGCGCGACAGACGCGCTTGCGCCAAGGCCAATTGCGCCTGGGCTACCTGCACATTGGCGGCTGCGGTATCGAGTGTTTGTTGCGCCATGAAATTTGCTGCCACAAGTTCCTGGGTGCGTTTGAAACTGGCCTGCGCGATCGACAACTGGGCCTGCATTTGCTGTACTTCAGCCCGCTGCAGCGTGTCGTCAAACTGCACCAGCACATGGCCCTTGCGCACCAGACTGCCATCCTTGAAGTTCAGCGCCGCAATGCGTCCGAGCACCTCAGGGCGCAGCATCACGCGTTGGCCTGCGCGCAAGCTGCCCACCGCCTGCGCGTCGTCACGCAGCGCTTGCGGTGCCACCTTGGCGACCTCCACCCCGGCAACGCGGGGGGTCGCGCCGGGGCCGCCGTCTGAAACCTTTGCCATGACAGCTTGCGGTCCTTGCGGGCGTGTCTGTCGCCACCAAGTGGCAGCTGAAGCCACCGCAATCCCCACCGCTGCGACCACAACATAAACAATTTTTTTCGCCATGCGTCAGATCCTGTCTATAGCCGTTGCTTTGCCATCTCCACACCCATGTTCGCCAACGCGTCTGCCCGTTCGTTGCCTGGGTCACCATTGTGTCCACGCACCCAACGCCATTCAATTTGGTGTCCTGCATTGTTGACCAGTGCGTCCAGTCGCTGCCACAAGTCGACGTTTTTCACCGGCGCCTTGGTTGCCGTCTTCCAGCCGCGCGCTTTCCAGCCGGACAGCCATTCGGTCATGCCTTTGAGCACGTACTGGCTGTCGACATGCAGCACCACTTTGCACGGACGCTTCAGGGCCGACAGGGCTTCAATCACCGCCACCATTTCCATGCGGTTGTTGGTGGTGCCCAACTCGCCACCATAAAGCTCCTTGCAGGCATCAGTTGAGCGCAGCAGCGCGCCCCACCCGCCTGGGCCCGGGTTGCCCTTGCAGGCACCATCGGTATAAATCTGTATTGCATTCATGGCGCCGTCAATTTAAATTATTTAATGACATTTTGGCTTGTAGCCCTTGTTTTACCTGTGCTATTAGCTACCGAAACAGAAGCATTTGCGAGCCGTCTGGCAGGTTTCCAGCCGGGATTGAGCAGCGTCATGCTGGGCACGCGCTTGACCGCCACCAGCAGGTAAGCCGACCCCAAGAACGGCCACGAGTGCGCGCCGACCTTGTCCATCCAGGCAAAGCGTTCCAGCCACGCCTGACTGGAAAACGCCGGGCGGTAACAGCCGAAGTGGCCACCTTCAATCTCGAGATTGAGCAAGCGCAACCAGTCGCGCAAGCGCAGGTAGCCAATGAATTCACCCGCCTCGGGCAAAAAAAGCCGATGACGACCCAGCCAGCGATACCAGTGTGCGCGCTGCTGGCGAAACCCCCACAAACTGACCGGATTCAAGCCGCAGATCACCACTCGCCCTTCAGGCATCAAAACACGCTCCACCTCACGCAGCGCGCCATGTGGGTCGGCAGTCAACTCAAGAGAATGGGGTAGTACGACCAAATCAAGACTGTTGGCCGCAAACGGGAGAGCAGAAAAATCGGTGACCAAGGACGCTTTGCGTTTGAGCTGGCTGTCAGAACTGCCAGACGTGGCAAACCAGCGGTGGGGCATGCGGTTGGCACGCAAGGCATCAACCTGCGGCAAGCCCAATTGGAGTGCATGAAAGCCAAACAAATCGGTCACCACAGCGTCAATTTGTGCCTGTTCCCACGCCAGCAGATATTGCCCGGGCGGTGTCTGCAACCACTCATGCATCCCTATAATTTCATTGGTCATGACCTTAATTCCACTACCTGCTTTCAACGACAACTATATCTGGATGCTGCACGACGGCGTACGTGCCTTGGTGGTTGATCCGGGTGATGCCACGGTCATTCTCAGCACGCTTGAACAGCTGGACGTCGGGCTCGACGGCATTCTCATCACCCATCACCACGGGGATCATACCGGGGGTGTGGATGCCTTGCGCAACGCCACTGGTGCCCGGGTTTTTGGTCCGCTGCTTGAACGCGTGCCAGAACCCCTGGTCCGCTTGACCAACGGTGATTATGTCGATTTGCTTGGACTGCATTTTGAGGTGATGGACACCCCCGGTCACACTGCGGGTCATGTGGCTTTTTTTGCCCAGCCACCCAACCAGTCGCCGCTACTTTTTTGCGGTGACACCTTGTTTAGCGCCGGTTGTGGTCGTTTGTTTGAAGGCACGCCGGCACAAATGCTGGACTCGCTGACACGCCTGGCCGCGTTGCCTGACGACACACGCGTTTGTTGCGCCCACGAGTACACCGCCAGCGGCTTGGTCTTTGCTCGGGCCGTAGAGCCTGATAATCAGGCATTGGTCAGCTACCAGACGCAGGTGCACATCTTGCGTGCGCAGGGTCTACCCAGTTTGCCATCCACGATCGGGCAAGAGAAGCTGATCAATCCTTTTTTACGAACCCACGTGCCTGCTGTCATCGCCGCGGCGCAGCGTTCGGAACCCATGGCGCGCGAACCGGTAGACGTGTTTGCGGCGCTGAGAACCTGGAAGAACCAGTTTTGATAGCTTTCAAACGTTTATTTACATCGCTGCTAGCCGTTGTGGTGTCAGCGTGCGCTACAGCGCCGCCACCGACCGATATACCGGAGCCGCAACCCAACTACGCGTTGGCACGCGAACCTGCAGTGTCGGCAGCTGACACGTCTGCGCCTGGGCTGAAGCCACCGGTCTATCCGAGTGAAGGCTTGCGCCCCTTGTCCAGCCTGGCGTTGGGCAGCGCCCCGGTTCACCCCTTGTCGCCGCCGGCCGATATTTGGGAGCGCATCCGCCGCGGCTTTGCCATGCCCGACCTGCAAAATGACTTGGTTACAGACCGGGAACAGTGGTACGCCAGCCATCCAGACTATGTACAGCGCATGACCGAGCGCGGCAACAAGTACCTTTTCTACATTGTTGAAGAGATTGAGCGGCGCAACATGCCGACCGAATTGGCGTTGTTGCCGTTCATCGAAAGCGCGTTTAACCCGCAAGCTGTCTCCAGCGCCAAAGCCGCGGGCATGTGGCAGTTCATGCCTGCCACCGGACGGGTGTTTGATCTGCGTCAAAACATGTTCCGCGACGACCGGCGTGACGTATTGGCTTCGACCCGGGCGGCGCTGGACTACCTGCAAAAGCTCTATGGCATGTTTGGTGACTGGCACCTGGCGCTGGCTGCCTATAACTGGGGCGAAGGCAGCGTTGGACGCGCCATCGCCAAAAATCAGAAAGCCGGGCTGGGGACCGCCTACGTCGACCTCAAGATGCCGATGGAAACGCGCCTTTATGTGCCCAAACTGCAGGCGGTCAAAAACATCGTGACAACGCCCGACAAATTGGGACTCGCGTTGTCAACCATTGGTAATCACCCCTATTTCCAGACGGTAGATATCCGCCGCGATATCGACGTTGCGTTGGCCGCCAAACTGGCTGAGATACCGTTGGAAGACTTCCGCGCGCTCAATCCGTCGCTGTCGCGGCCGGTCTTGCTCGCCGCGGGCACGCCGCAGATTCTGCTGCCGTGGGACAACGCCACAATATTCCAGACCAACCTGGAAGCCTACACCGGCGACCAACTTGCCAGTTGGACGGCCTGGATTGCACCCAAAACGCTCAGGCCAGCCGATGCAGCCAAACGCGTGGGCATGTCGGAGGCCGAACTGCGCAACATCAACAAGATCAAGGGTCGCATGCTGATCAAGGCGGGCTCCACTTTGCTGGTGCGTCGCTCTGGTGGTGTGACGCAAGACGTGAGTCTGCACATTGCCAACACCGCCACGCTGAGCCTGGCTCCAGAGGTCGTTTTGCATAAAGTGGTGGTCAGAGTTGGCAAAAGAGATAGCCTGGCATCCATCGCCAAACGCTACCGGGTCAGTGCCAAGCAACTTGCGCAATGGAACAATCTGGATGTTGCTTCGGGTCTGAAAGCGGGTCAGAAGTTGGCCGTGTATTTGCCTGCCAAAGCGTCGCGCAAAACTAGCCGTACCAGCAAGAAGACAGCTGTTACCAAGTTTCCGGCCAAGATCAACAAAAAGGCGACCAAAGTCGCACAACAATAACTTTCAGTGGTAGCCCGCAAACAAAATCGCGACGTTGACGGCGAGCGCCAAGGCCCAGACCACGCTGCGCAAATTGGCCAGGTTGGCCAGGTACATCAGGATATAGATCACCCGCAGAACGACGTAAACGGCAGCCAGCAGGTCGACGCGCGCCTGGTACGCGCCTAACTGGTGTGCGATCACCACCGCGCCAATAAAAAATGGCATCGCTTCAAAGCTATTGGCTTGCGCCGCATTGGCGCGGGCACGCCAATCGGTTTGACGGGCCAGCCAGGCGCGCGGGTTGTCGTTGTCAAAGCCACCGTCGCGCCGCGGGGTGGTGAATTTGCCCCACTTGGCTGCGCCAGCGCACACGATCGGCAGCAAGGCGACCACAAAGACGCACCAGTAAGCCAAAGTAAAGTGGGTTGTCATGATCAAAAGCTCCAGGAGATTTAACGCCGGTCAACCAGCGCGTGGGCGATGGTGCCCAGATCAACGTATTCAAGCTCACTGCCTACCGGCACGCCCCGCGCAAGGCGTGTCAACTGCACGCCACGGTCCTTCAGACCTTGGGCAATAACGTGCGCGGTGGCCTCGCCCTCGGCGGTGAAATTGGTCGCCAGGATGACCTCCTGTACGGTACCGTCGAGCGCGCGTGCAAACAATTGCTTGAGACCGATTTCTTTGGGGCCAAGCCCGTCGAGCGGACTGATTTTGCCCATCAACACAAAGTACAGCCCCTTGAACGCGCCAGTGCGCTCAACCGCTGACTGATCCGCCGGCGTTTCCACAACGCACAGTTTGCTGGCGTCGCGGCGCGGGTCAAGACAGGTCGCGCAGACCTCTGTTTCGGTGAAGGTGTGGCAGCGCTGGCAGTGCACCACGTGCTCTGCCGCCGCCGTCAACGCCCGCGCCAGCGTCAACGCCGCCGGTCGGTCGTGCTGCATCAGGTGAAACGCCATGCGCTGCGCCGACTTCACCCCCACGCCCGGCAGGCAGCGCAGCGACTGAATCAGCGCCTCGAGCGCGTTGGTGTCAGACACAAAGGATCACGCTTGTGCGCTGGTCTGGCTTAAAAGGGGAACTTCATGCCGCCGGGCAGCCCCGGCATCCCCGCGGTGATCTTGCCCAGCTTTTCGCTAGAAGTGTCTTCGGCCTTGCGCAACGCGGCGTTGAAAGCGGCGGCGACCAGGTCTTCGAGCATATCTTTGTCTTCGGCCAGCAGGCTGGGGTCGATCGCAACACGGCGAACCTCGTGCTTACAGGTCATGGTGACCTTGACCAGCCCGGCACCTGATTCGCCTGTCACTTCCATCGTACCGAGCTCGTCTTGCGCTTTCTTGAGGTTGTCCTGCATCGCTTGCGCCTGCTTCATCAGACCGGCGAGTTGACCTTTGTTGAACATGGGGTTTCCTTTGGTTGAAATTGGATAAAAGCCATCAGCAGCCGACGATCTCGTCGCCTGGGCTTGTGCCGGGGCACCAGTTGCTAAACCGGCTTGATGCTGCCGGGAACGATTTTCGCCGCAAATTCACGCATCAGCGTTTGCACCAACGGGTCTTCGAAAACGATTTTTTCAGCGGTCAATTGGGCTTGCGCTGCCGCTGCTGCGTTGCGTTTGGCCGGGCTGTCGGTGACACGACCGACTTCAACCACCAACGCAACCTCGAAGCCTGTGGCCGCCAGCGCCTGGCGCAAACGGTCGCGACTGCTACCTTGGTTGAGTGACTCGCGCTCAACCCGCAGCAGCCATTGGTCGGTATCGCGGGCAACCAACTGCGACTGCAGGGCCAACTCACGCGCCATCGCAGTCACGGCCTCGGCGGCCAGCAGGGATTGCACCGTGGCGAACCAGAAATCACCTTCCGCGCTGCTGGCTACCGCAGGCGCAGCCCCTGCGGCCTCGGTGTCGCGTGCCAGGGCCTTTTGTTCAATGACCTGAATTGCTTCAAATTTTGGAGCTACTTGCGCTTTCTGCAAAAGGGCTGGGGCCTGAATTTGCTCATTTTTTTGGACGTCTGAAGCAGCTCTGTCCATCGTCACCACCGGCAGTGGCTGACCAACGGGCGGGGTTGGGCGTGCCGCCAAGCACTCAGACGCGGGTGATTTCAGTGTTTTTTTTTCCACCTGGGCGTCAGAGCGCGTTGCCGGTTTGAAAGCCAGCAAGCGCAGCAATACCATCGTCAGCGCCGCGTACTCGTCGGGAGCCAGCCCCAGTTCACCACGCCCATGCAGGCAAATGCTGTAGAGCAACTGGGTCTCGTCGCCGGGCAGCAGCGCCGCCAGCCGCGCCAGTTCGGCCGCTTCCGGGTCGCTGTCGTCTTCTGCTGCGGATTCGGGTACCGCTTGCAATACCGCCATGCGTTGCAGCACCGCGCTCATTTCTTCCAGCGTCGCCGCCGCGCTCAAACCATTCAGCCGCAGTTGCTCTGAGGTCTCAACAATGGCTTTGGCGTCGCCCACCGCCAGTGCATCTATCAAACGAAACACGTGCGAGCGGTCGGCGCTGCCCAGCATCTGACGCACCAGCGCTTCAGCCAACGCGCCTGAGCCGAAGGCAATGGCCTGGTCGGTCAAGCTCAGCGCGTCGCGCATGGAACCTCGGGCGGCGCGGGCCAGCAACTTGAGCGACTGGGCATCGGCCTGGACCTGCTCTGCCTGCAACACGCGCTGCAAGTGCTCGCGGACCGTCTCGGGTGCCATCGGCCGCAGATTGAATTGCAGACAGCGACTCAGCACCGTCACCGGCACCTTTTGCGGGTCGGTGGTCGCGAGCACAAACTTGAGGTACTCGGGCGGTTCCTCTAGCGTCTTCAACATGGCGTTGAACGCGGTGTTGGTGAGCATGTGCACTTCGTCGATCATGAACACCTTGAAACGTCCCTGCACCGGCTTGTACACCGCCTGCTCCAGCAGCGCTTGCACTTCATCCACGCCGCGGTTGGAAGCGGCGTCGAGCTCGGTGTAGTCGACAAAGCGTCCACTATCAATATCAGTGCAGGCTTGACACACACCGCAAGGGGTAGCGGTAATTCCACCTGTGCCGTCCGGACCCTGGCAGTTGAGCGACTTGGCCAGAATGCGCGAGACCGTGGTCTTGCCGACACCGCGGGTGCCAGTAAACAAATAAGCGTGGTGCAAACGCCCGGTGGTCAAGGCGTTGGAGAGCGCCTGCACTACGTGGTCCTGCCCCACCATCTCAGAAAAGTTGCGGGGGCGGTACTTGCGGGCGAGCACGAGGTAAGACATCGGCTCATTCTAAAGGGGTGCTTGGCCGCAGCGCGAAAGCCAACAGCCCGTCGACCCTGCGACGAGGCTTTACAATCGTGCTCGACGGGCCTTCCCGCATGGTGAAGCGGCCAACCGGGTCAGGTGGGGAACCAAGCAGCCCTAACTGTGGAGCCAGTGCCGGGGTCAAGGCTCGTCAACCTTTTTCGCCTGAAAGCTATTGTGTTGATAGCTTCCTGCGCAATGCAGACAAGCCCTAAGCCCAGTTTTTGCTTACAAAACGCCCATGCGTTTGGCTGCCTCGGTCAGCTCAGTGCGAAAGTTCGGGTGGGCAATGCCAATCAGTTCCCTGGCGCGTTGCTTGGCTGATTTGCCGCGCAACTGCGCCACACCAAATTCGCTCACCACGTAATTGACGTCGTTTTTGCTGGTGCTCACATGGGTACCTGGCGAGAGCACCGGCACGATACGCGAAATTGTGTCGCCTTTGGCGGTCGACGGCAACACGATGAACGACTTGCCGCCGTTGGAAAGATTAGCCGCGCGCACAAAGTCGGCCTGGCCGCCAGTGCCCGAATACGGCAAGTGCCCCAAACTCTCCGAGCCGCATTGGCCGAGCAAATCAATCTGCAATGTGGCGTTGATCGACATCAGCTTGTCGTTCTGGCCCGCCAGCGTCGGCGTGTTGGTGAACTCAACCGGGTGAATTTCAAGCGCCGGATTGTGGTCCATGAACTGGTAGAGCTTGGCCGAGCCCAGCGCGAAAGTCGCCACCATCTTGCCCGGCAGATAGTTCTTGCGCCGGTTGGTGACGGCACCAGACGCCAGCAGCGTCAAAATGCCGTCGCCGATCATTTCGGTGTGGATACCCAGATCGTGTTTGTACGTGAGTTGCATCACCACCGCATCTGGTATGCCACCGTAGCCAATCTGCAGGGTTGATCCGTCGTCGATCAAATCAGCGACGTATTTGCCGATTGCCTCTTGCACCGGCCCGATTTTCGGCAGACCCACCTCCAGCACCGGATCGCTACTTTCGACCAGGCCAGCCACTTGCGAAATATGCACGTGGCAATTGCCATAGGCAAACGGCACATTGGGGTTGACTTCAAGCACCACTGCACGGGCTTTGGCAACTGCCGCCATGGTGTAGTCAGCGCCGAGACTGAGCGAAAAGTAGCCATGCGCATCCATCGGCGAGGCCATGCTGAAAACGACGTCGGCGGGCATCTGGCCACGTCCGATCAGGCTCGGAATTTCCGAAAAATAGTTGGGAATGAAATCGATCCAACCGGCCTGCCCGCCGGCGCGGGTAGCCGCACCGTAAAACAGAGCAACGTGGCGCACATGCTGCACCGTCTCAGGGTCGATATAGCCGAATTTGCGCACCGCCAGGATCTGCGCCACCTTGACGTCTTGGAAATCGCGGCGCTGCTCGGACAGTGCCGTCAGCAACGTCGGCGGCTCGCCAACGCCGGTGGGCACGATGATCGTGTCGCCGTCGCGAACCAGACGCATAGCGTCGCTGGCAGACATTTTTTTGCTGGCGTAACCTTGCTGAACTGACATACGGGTTTTCCCTTAAAAAGACCGAATATAACAAGTGTCTCCCTGTTGCCTGCCACGGTGAATGGCGCAATAGAAAACTGGCGTCCAAGGATGTCGGTTTACTTCATAAATAGTAGCTAAGACCGCTTGTCTGACGAGGGCCTATGACTTATTTTTTGCAAATAATTGAGCACACCCAAGCCTGCTGCATGGCCACTGGTCAGACATCCTGTCAGCAGGTAACCGCCGGTGGGCGCCTCCCAGTCAAGCATTTCGCCGGCACAAAACACCCCTGGCCGCTCGAGCAGCATCAGCTGGCTGTCCATCGCCGCAAACAACACGCCGCCCGCGGTGCTGATCGCCTCGTCAAGCGGTCGGGTGGCTTGCAGTGCAATGGGCAGCGCCTTGATGGCCTGTGCCAAGGCTACCGGGTCGTGCAGCTGTTCTTTGGTCAACACCTCGTGCAGCAGCGCGGTTTTGATGCCCTCCAAGTGCAAGCGGCTCTTGAGGTGGCTGGAGAGCGATCGCGCGCCACGGGGATGCGCGACCTCGGCCAGCACCCATGCAGGGGAGCGATCAGGCAACAAATCCACCTTAAAACTGGCTGCACCACTCGCCAAAATGTCGTCGCGCAGCAGGGCTGACGCCGCATAAACCAAGCTACCTTCAACGCCAGTGGCGGTTGCCACAAATTCGCCTTTGCGCGCAAAGCGCTCGCCCTGCGGCCCCGGCACTGAAATCGCCACCGACTTGAACGGTTGCCCCGCAAACCGTTCGGCAAAATAAGCGCTCCAGCCACCTTTGATGTCAAAGCCGCAATTGGCCGGCAGCAACGGCGCAACCGCCACGCCGCGCGCTTGTAGCCAGGGCAGCCAGGCACCGTCAGAGCCCAGTCGGGCCCAACTGCCGCCACCCAGCGCCAACACCACAGCATCGGCTTGCACCTGCACTGAACCATGGGGCGTCGAAAAATCCAGCGCAGCAGGATTTGGCACGTCTGCAGGCCACCCGACCCAGCGGTGGCGCATGCAGAACTGCACGCCTACGCCGCTGGCGGGATGACGCAACCGCTGCAGCCAGGCACGCAGCAACGGCGCTGCTTTCATGTCCACGGGAAACACGCGGCCAGAACTGCCCACAAAAGTTTCCACGCCAAGCCCACGCGCCCAGGAGCGCACGTCGTCGGCGCCAAAAGCGCTCAGCAGCGGCTTGATCTGGCTGCGCCGCTTGCCGTAGCGTGCTGCAAAAGCGTCGGCGTTCTCGGAATGGGTCAGGTTCAAGCCGCCCTTGCCAGCGAGCAAAAATTTGCGCCCGACACTGGGCATGGCATCAAATACCGATACCGACACACCAGCTTGTGACAAGACTTCTGCGGCCATCAATCCGGCCGGGCCACCCCCCACAATCGCAACATGTTTCATAAAGTTTTTGGCCGCACAGTCAAAATGTGTTGGCGGCTTCGGCATGGTAACTGGCCGCCATTGATGGGTCTTTGCGCTTTCTGTCACAATTTCGCCATCTTTTTTAATCACCAACAGGAAAATCATGGCCAGTGAACTCATCAAACACGTGTCTGACGCCTCTTTCGAGAGCGATGTTTTGCAATCAGATGTCCCCGTGCTGGTGGACTATTGGGCCGAATGGTGTGGCCCATGCAAAATGATCGCCCCCATTTTGGATGAGGTAGCCACCGGCTACGACGGCAAGCTTCAAATTGCCAAGATGAACGTCGACGAGAACCGCGAAATTCCGGCCAAGTTTGGTATTCGTGGCATCCCGACGCTGATGGTCTTCAAAAAAGGCCAACTGGCCGCGACCAAAGTGGGCGCCATGAGCAAGGCGCAGTTGACCGCTTTTATCGACCAACAATTGGTTTGATCGCGTTTTGCTAGCGGATGGCGTGCACCCGCCCTGCCCCGGAAGGTGATCCGGGGATTTTTTCCTGTCATAATTTAGTTGCTCGCTGGCACTTTATTCAAGCGCGGTCAGCGTCGCAGGCAGCGGCTTATGGGACTTCATCCAGACAAGTCAAGCCGCCAACTCCTCCCCCTTATTGCTCTCTCCAACGAACGCGTTAACTCATGCACATCAACGAACTCAAGGCACTGCACGTGTCAGAAGTCCTCAAGCAAGCCGAAGATCTTGAGATTGAAAACACCGGGCGCATGCGCAAACAGGAGCTGATGTTTGCCATCATCAAGAAACGTGCTAGGGCCGGCGAGCAAATTTTTGCCGACGGCGTGCTGGAGATTCTGCCTGACGGTTTTGGCTTCCTGCGTAGCCCCGACACCAGCTACACCGCCTCGACCGACGACATCTACATCAGCCCGAGCCAGGTGCGCCGCTTCAACCTGCACACCGGCGACATGATCGAAGGTGAAGTGCGCACCCCGAAAGACGGCGAGCGCTACTTTGCCCTGAACAAGCTCGAAAAAGTCAACGGTGGCGGCCCGGAAGAAAACAAACACAAGGTGATGTTTGAAAACCTGACGCCGCTGTTCCCCAAAGAACAAATGCGTCTGGAGCGCGACGGCGTCAAGAGCGACGAGAACATCACCGGCCGCATCATTGACATCATCGCGCCCATCGGCAAAGGCCAACGCGCCTTGTTGGTGGCACCGCCCAAGAGCGGCAAAACGGTGATGATGCAGCACATGGCCCACGCCATTGCTGCAAACTACCCCGACAGCTACATGATGGTGCTGCTGGTCGATGAACGCCCCGAAGAAGTGACCGAAATGCAGCGCACCGTCAAGGGTGAGGTGATTGCCTCCACCTTCGATGAACCCGCAGCGCGACACGTGCATGTGGCCGAGATGGTGATTGAGCGCGCCAAGCGCCTGGTCGAACTGAAAAAAGACGTGGTGATTCTGCTCGACTCAATCACCCGGCTGGCGCGCGCTTACAACAACGTGGTGCCCTCCAGCGGCAAGGTGCTCACTGGCGGCGTCGATGCCAACGCCTTGCAACGCCCCAAGCGCTTTTTGGGTGCCGCCCGCAATGTGGAAGAAGGCGGCTCGCTGACCATCATCGCCACCGCTTTGGTTGACACCGGCAGCCGCATGGACGAAGTGATCTTTGAAGAATTCAAAGGCACCGGTAACTCTGAAATTCACCTGGACCGCCGTCTTTACGAAAAGCGCGTGTTTCCGTCGATCCAGCTCAACCGCAGTGGCACCCGCCGTGAGGAGTTGCTGTTGCAGCCAGAAATTCTGCAAAAGACGCGTATCTTGCGTCAGTTCCTGTACAACATGGACGAAATCGAGGCGATGGAAATGGTGCTCAAACAAATGAAGGCCACCAAGACCAACAGCGAGTTCTTCGACATGATGCGTCGCGGTGGCTAGAGCTGCCTTATAATCCGCGGTTTTACGCGACAAGTACGTCTGGCTTTGAATTGCCCAAACGGTTTGAGCAAGGGCTGGCGCGGCTAACGCAACTGATGGAGAAGACATGAAAGAAGGCATTCACCCCAATTACCGCGAAATTTGTTTCCTGGACTCGTCTAATGGTTTCAAGTTCGTGACCCGTTCCTGCGCCAACACCAAGGAAATGATCAAGATGGAAGACGGCCGTGAGTTGCCTATGTTCAAGCTCGATACATCCAGTGAATCGCATCCGTTTTACACCGGCACGCAAAAGTCGGTCGACAACATGGGCGGTCGCGTCGAGAAATTCCGCAACCGCTTTGGCAAAACCGCTGCCAAATAAGCATTTTTTGCGCTCTGTGCAAGGCAGCCGGGTTAGCCCGTGCTGCCTTTTTATTTGAGCCCTACCGCATCTCCACACGTTGCGCCGGTGAATCAGCCTACCCCCGCCATCGTTGCCCAGAACGCAACCCGTCGTCTGCCGCGCTGGGCTTTGTGGGCTTTTGGACTGGTCTATTTGTTACCCGGCTTTCTTGGGCGTGGTCCCTGGAAACGCGAAGACCTGACTGCGTTCGGGTACATGGCCGAACTTGCGCGTGGCACGGCCGACTGGTTTAACCCCACCCTTGGTGGCGTCAAGCCTGAAATCGACGCGCTGCTGCCGTATTGGCTGGGTGCCTGGACCATCAAAGTAGCGCCGCCCTGGTTGACAGCTGACTTGGCAGTGCGTCTGCCCTATATTGCCTTGCTGGCCACGGCGATGATCGCCACTTGGTACGCCACGTATTACCTGGCGCGCAGTCCGCTGGCGCAACCGGTCGCCTTCGCTTTTGGCGGTGAGGCCAAACCCACTGACTACGCCCGTGCGGTGGCGGACGGCGGTTTGCTGGCCCTGATGGCCTGCCTGGGGCTGGCACAGTTGGGGCACGAAACCACACCGGCACTGGCGCAGCTGTGTTTTGCCGCGCTGTTGTTCTACGCCAGTGCCGCCTTGCCAACACGCACTCTCACGCCCGCAATGACAGCCGCCATCGGGCTATTCGGCTTGACGCTCTCAGGCGCCCCCAGCATCTCTTTGGCTTTGGGTTTGGGCTGTGCCGCCGTCTACCTGCTTGAGAAAGCAGGCACCGCGCAGGACGCCAAAGCGCGCAAGCGCCGGGCCCTGGGCGTCCTGGCCATGACTGTGCTGAGCGCGCTGATGGCTTCCCGGCTTGGCCTTTGGCAATGGCGCATTGATTTACCGCAGGCGACAGCGCAGTGGCAGAGCCTTGGGCGCCTGTTTTTATGGTTTACCTGGCCGGCCTGGCCGTTGGCCGTCTGGACGCTGTGGCGCTGGCGGCACCAATGGCTGCGGCTGCATTTCGGTGGCCGGCACATCTGGCTGCCGCTGTGGTTCGTACTGGTGGCCAGCGCCGCCACCCTGTCCACCGATGCTGCCGATCGCTCGCTGCTGTTGGCACTGCCGGCACTGGCGGCATTGGCTGCTTTTGCGCTGCCCACACTCAGGCGCAGCGTGTCGGCGCTGATTGACTGGTTCACCCTGATTTTTTTCAGCGGCTGCGCCCTGATCATCTGGGTGGTCTGGATTTCGCTGCAAACCGGCATTCCTGCACAACCGGCGCAAAACGTTGCACGGCTGGCACCAGGTTTTGTTCACAGCTTTTCTCTTGCTTTGTTTTTAATAGCTTTTGGCGCAAGTCTGACTTGGGCTTGGTTGGTCAAATGGCGTGTTGGTCGGCATCGCTATGCACTCTGGAAAAGTCTGGTCTTGCCCGCTGGCGGCGCTGCGTTGTGTTGGCTGCTGTTGATGACCTTGTGGCTGCCGCTGCTGGACTACGCGCGCAGTTATGCACCCATGGTCAAGCAGGCTAGCGCGCTGATGCCTGAGCGGGTCACCTGCGTTTCAACGTTGGGACTCAAACGCAGTCAGATTGCTGCTTTTCAGTTTCACGGCGGGCTCAAGGTCAAACCTTTTGAAACCGGCGTCAAATGCCCCTGGTTGATCGCCGATGGTGAAGATACGAACGTGACCGCTGGCTTTATCCCCGACCGACCCTGGCAACTGCACGCGGTCTTTAGTCACCCAGCAAACATGCAAGAAAAATTGTTGCTGTTTGAACGCAAAGAAGCCAACTGAACAGCTCATTGTGTTGCGCGCACCCGCATCGTCGGGAAAAGCAGGCCGAACGTTGACCCATGGCCCAGCTTGCTGTCGATCGACAGTTCGGCACCATGACGCTGCGCCACGTGCTTGACGATGGCCAGTCCCAAACCGGTGCCGCCGGTCTCGCGCGAACGGCTGCGGTCGACCCGGTAAAAACGCTCGGTCAAGCGTGGCAGGTGCTCACTGGAGATGCCAGGGCCACTGTCACGGACTTCAAAAAACAACTGACCATCGCCAAGCAGGCACATCATCACGTTGATCTGTCCGCCCGCTGGCGTGTAACGCACCGCATTGCTTACCAAGTTGCCCATGGCGCTTTGCAACTCGCTGGCTCCACCAGAAAGTTCGCCGTCAAACTGGCAGTCAAAATGCAGTTGTTGCGCTGGCGCATCGCTGCAAATCAGCTTCGATAGCGCGCGCGCCTCCTGCTCCAGCCGACGCATGATGTCGCGCGTCGACGTCCATGTATCGGTGGCCGGTATCGGACTGCCCTCCAGCCGGGACAAGGTGAGCAAGTCATCGACCAGACTCTGCATGCGCGAGGCTTGTTGTGCCATCAAAACCAGGTAATCGGCGCGCTCGGAGTCGCTGAGCTCCAGCGTTTGCAGCGTTTCGACGAAACCCGACAACACCGTCAGCGGCGTGCGGATCTCGTGCGACACGTTGGCGACAAAATCACGGCGCATGGTTTCGGCCCGCTCTAGCGCGGTCACGTCGCGTGACAGCAGCAACAGGCGGCCGCCGCCGTAGGGGTGGATTTGCAGCGACAAGCGCACTGGCCGTGATGGCGTGTTGTGGCGACCAGGCAGCAGCAGCTCCTGGTTGAAATCGCGCGCTGCAAGATAAGTGGCAAAGCCAGGGTCTCGTACCAGGTTGCCGATGTTCTGCAATAAATCGCGCCCCAGATCCAGACCAAAATGCGTTGCCGCAGTCTGGTTGCACCACTCAATGCAATGGGCCTTGTCGAGCAATACAACGCCGTTGGGCGAGGCCTGTAAGGCTGACAAAAAATCCTGCAAGCGGTTTTCTGCCTCAGCCCGCGCCTTGTCTTTTGACCGATACAAGCGCCCCGCACGCGCCAACAATTCACTCCAGACGCCGCTGTTGCGCTGATCGATGAATGCGCCTTCTGATCGCAGGCAACGCAGCGTCCTGGCCGCACGCATGCCGTCAAGCACAAACCAGATTGCCGCGCCCAGCAGGCTACCCCACAAAGCTGCAACATGGCTATCAGCCCGGTAGCTCAGCAGCCACCCTGCTACCGCGCCTAGCGCCTGATAACCGACAAAAGTGCCGATGCGCAAAAACATGGGCAATCGCCGTGTGTGTTAGCGGCTTTAAGCGACCGCCGTTGACTGCGTCTTGGCGCTTTGGGCGGTGAGCCGATAACCGGCGCCGCGCACGGTTTCTATCATCGCCGCTGCCGATTCGCCAAGTGCTTCGCGCAGACGCTTGACGTGAACATCGACGGTGCGTTCTTCGATAAAAACATGGTCACCCCAGACTTGATCCAGCAGCTGCGCACGACTGTGTACGCGTTCGGCGTGCGTCATCAGGTAAAGCAACAGCTTGTACTCCGTGGGGCCGAGCTTGATCGGCTGCTCGTCAAAGGTGACACGGTAGGTCGCTGAATCCAAAGCAAGCTTGCCCATCGTCACGACCGAAACGTCCTGCTCGGGTGCTCGCCGGCGCAAGACGGCGCGGATGCGGGCCAGCAACTCCTTGGTGGAGAAAGGTTTGGCAATGTAATCGTCGGCACCCGCGTCTAACCCGGCCACTCGGTCAACCTCATCGCCGCGCGCAGTCAACATGATGATCGGCACCGTCTTGCTGCGCGAATGCGCGCGCCAGCGCTTGGCCAGCGTCAAGCCCGATTCTCCAGGCAGCATCCAGTCCAACAAAATGACGTCTGGCAAAGCGGCTTCCAGCTCAGCCTGGGCTGTCACGGCGTCCATAGCCCAGATCGGACGGAAACCACTGTGCCGCAGGTTAACGGAGATCAACTCGGCGATGCTCGGCTCGTCTTCAACGATCAGAACGGTTGGCACCCGCCTCATTTCACGGCCGATTCGATCTGTTCCATGGACGAGTGACGCACATCTGCACCTTTGACGATGTAGATGATCAGCTCGGCAATGTTTTTGGCGTGATCGCCGATCCGCTCGATGGCCTTGGCCAAAAACAACAAGTCAAGGCTGGGCGAGATGGTGCGCGGGTCTTCCATCATGTAAGTGATGAGTTTGCGCACAAAACCATCGAATTCCCGGTCGATCAAATCGTCTTCCTTCAAAATAGCCAAAGCGGTTGCCGTGTCAAGACGGGCGAATGCATCAAGCGCCTTGCGCAACTGGCCCGAGGCCATGTCAGCGGCAACCCGAAGTTCCATGGACGGCAGCGACCGCGGCGAGCCACTCTGAATGATGGAGCGCACCATGCGGGCAATTTTCTCTGCCTCGTCACCCACCCGTTCCAGGTTGGCAGTTGCCTTGGAGATAGCAATCAACAGGCGCAAATCGCGCGCTGTGGGTTGGCGCCGGGCAATGATGCTGGAGAGCTCGCGGTCAATCTCTACCTCCATGGCATTGACTTTGCTCTCCGCTGCCGTAACCTCATTGGCTGACTCGACACTGAATTCGGATAGCGCATAAATGGCTCTGTGAATCTGCGATTCGACTAAGCCCCCCATTTGCATCACTCGGGAAGAAACGTCGCCCAATTCACTGTCAAACTGGGTTGATAAATGCTTGTCGCTCATGTTGTTTCCTTGTCTGGTCGCCACCAATTAACCAAAGCGCCCGGTGATGTAAGCTTACGCCTCCCTGGGCCAAGCCTAGTTTAAGACATCAATGCGACATTTTTATGACAAAAAAAGCCGCCGCAGGGCCGATCAAAGTAGAGACAGGCGTGGTTCTTCAGGCGCGACACCCCCTTTTTTTCCAGAATCAAACTGGCCAAGTTCTCGCAAAGCAACAACTTGTTGTTTGCGACTTTGTACCAAGGCGACTTGCAAGGCAGCTTTTGCACAGACAAGGCAAAACCGGGAACTGGATGCCATATTTCTCAAACCTGTCATAAAAGTTTCACATTAGCCACTTACAGTTCGTCCGCTGAATGAACGAATTTCATTCAACGCAAAGCAACTCAACCCAACAGGAACTGACCCATGAAATTGAAATCACTATTCTCTTGTACCGCCGTGGCGATGGCTTTCGTCGCCCAAGGTACTGCGTTTGCACAGGCCGTTCAAGTGGATGCCGCTTTGCCGGTGTACCAAAAGGCTGCGGGCATTTCTGGCAACTTCACAAGCGTGGGCTCTGACACCCTGAACAACCTGATGACCCTTTGGGCCGAGGAATACAAGCGTCTGTACCCCAACGTCAACATCCAGATTCAGGGTGCCGGCTCTTCTACCGCGCCGCCCGCCTTGACCGAAGGTGCATCCAACTTTGGTCCGATGAGCCGCATGATGACGGCCAAGGAAGTTGAGAGCTTTGAGAAGAAGCACGGCTACAAGCCCACCGCTGTGGGTGTGGCCATCGATGCACTGGCTGTTTTAGTCAACAAAGACAACCCAATCAAAGGCCTGAGCATCGAAGAAGTGGATGCCGCCCTGTCGGTGGGTCGCAAATGCG
>PFKL01000023.1 GCA_002784245.1 Comamonadaceae bacterium CG_4_10_14_3_um_filter_60_75 | reverse complement strand
GTCGGCAGGGCCGGTGTTTATGAAAAACAGGCGCTGGTGCTGGTGAATCGGGGGGCGGTGCAGGGGCATGACGGCGCCACCGGCGGCGAAGTGATGACGCTGGCCAAGGCGATCCAGACCAGCGTTTACGAGCGTTTTGGCATTTTTCTGGAGATTGAGCCGGTGGTTGTCTAGCGTTGCGATGGCTCGAGGCCCGTGAACGGCCCTGTGCTGGCACCGGTTTTTTGTGCCCTACCGCTGCCCCTGGCCGTTTTTGACGCATGATCAGGGTATGAAAAAAATCATTGTGCTTGGGGGTACCGGCTTTGTAGGTGCCCATGTTTGTGAAAAACTGGTGCGTCAGGGCTGGCATGTGACGGTGCCTACGCGTCGGCGCAGCAATGCCCAGTCGGTGCAGCATCTGCCGGGCTTGACCGTGCGCGAGCTTGATGTGCACGACGCCGCGGCCTTGCAGGACGCCGTGGCCGGTCATGACGCGCTGGTCAATCTGGTGGCCATTCTGCACGGCACGCAGGCTGAGTTTGAGCGTGTGCATGTGGCTTTGTCGCACACCATTGCGCATGCCTGTGCCGTGGCCGGTGTGGCGCAGGTGGTACAGATCAGCGCGCTGGGTGCCGACGCGCTGCAGCCGCAAACCCTGCCGTCAATGTACCTGCGCTCCAAGAGCGAGGGCGAGGCGGTGCTGATGCAGGCCGCCGTGGGCGCCGGTGCCACAGACCGCAAGGGTTTTGACCTGAGCATCTTGCGCCCGAGTGTCATCTTTGGTGAGCAAGACAAATTTTTGAATGTGTTTGCCAAGCTGCAAAAGCTGCTGCCCGTGCTGCCGCTGGCCGGCGCTGGGGCGAGGTTTCAGCCGGTCTGGGTCGAGGATGTCGCCAACGCGGTGGTGCGCTGCCTGGAGGGCGCCTGTGATCAACCGTCACCGCGCATCATCGAGGCGGTGGGGCCAGAGGTGTTTACCTTGAAGCAGTTGGTGCAGCTCTCTGGCCAATTGGCCGGTATCGCCGGTGGCTTTGGCCGAACGGTGATTGGTTTGCCGATGTGGGCTGGCCGTTTGCAGGCCACGTTGATGGGGCTGGCGCCAGGCGAGCCGGTGATGAGCCACGACAACCTCGATTCGATGAAAGTTGACAACGTGGCCAGCGGCAAGCACCCGGGCCTGGCTTCGCTGGGCATCACGCCATCGGCCTTGCAGCCGATCGCGCAGGACTATCTCAGTCGCGCTTGACCCAAACAATCCATGAGGGCAGCATGCAGGCACGAAGTGCCGCCTTATGGATTATTTGGGTTTAACCTGGTCGCCAGTCAGGCTGAGCAAGTCGCCGCCGGTGCCCAGCGACAGCAGGCCCGCCTTGGCGTACATGCCCAGCTTGGCACGGGTGTCGACAATGTCCAGGTTGCGCATGGTCAATTGGCCAATGCGGTCGGCTGGGGAAAACGGCGCGTCTTCGACTTTTTCCATGCTCAAACGCTCGGCCGCGTAGGTCAGGTTGGGGCTCTCGGTGTTCAAGATGCTGTAGTCGTTGCCCCGGCGCAATTCAAGCGTGACGGTGCCGGTGACGGCGCGCGCCACCCAGCGCTGGGCGGTTTCGCGCAGCATGATGGCCTGGCTGTCAAACCAGCGGCCCTGGTAGAGCAGGCGACCGAGCTTGCGACCGTTATCGCGGTATTGCTCAATGGTGTCTTCGTTGTGGATGCCCGTGACCAGGCGCTCGTAGGCGATGTACAGCAGCGCCAGACCGGGCGCTTCGTAAATGCCGCGGCTCTTGGCTTCGATGATGCGGTTCTCAATCTGGTCGCTCATGCCCAGGCCGTGGCGGCCGCCGATGCGGTTGGCTTCCTGCATCAGGCTCACCAGGTCGGTGAACTCGACGCCATTCAGGGCCACCGGGCGGCCTTCTTCAAAGTGCACCGACACTTCTTCGGCCTTGACAACGCAGTCGTCGCGCCAGAACGGCACGCCCATGATCGGGTTGACGATGCGGATGCCACTGTTTAAAAACTCCAGGTCTTTGGCTTCGTGCGTGGCACCGAGCATGTTGCTGTCGGTGCTGTAGGCTTTTTCGGCACTCATCTTGTAGCCGAAACCGTGTGCGGTCATGAAGGCGCTCATCTCGGCGCGCCCCCCCAGCTCGTCTATGAACGCCTGATCGAGCCAAGGCTTATAGATTTTTAGCGCCGGATTGGTCAGCAGGCCGTAGCGGTAAAAGCGCTCGATGTCGTTGCCCTTGAAGGTGCTGCCGTCGCCCCAGATGTTCACGTCATCTTCGCGCATGGCGGCCACCAGCATGGTGCCGGTCACGGCGCGGCCAATCGGCGTGGTGTTGAAGTAGGTGACACCGGCTGTTGAGATGTGAAACGCGCCACTTTGCAGCGCAGCAAGGCCTTCAGCGGCCAGTTGCGCACGGCAGTCGATCAGGCGGGCTTTTTCTGCGCCGTATTCCATGGCCTTTTTCGGGATGTCGTCGTAGTCCGACTCGTCGGGCTGACCCAGATTGGCGGTGTAGGCATAAGGTATTGCACCTTTGAGTCGCATCCAGTGCAGCGCAGCGCTGGTGTCCAGACCACCCGAAAAAGCGATGCCGACCTTTTGGCCAACGGGAATGTTTTGCAGAATCGTATTAGACATAAAATTGGCCTCTAGCCCTTATAGAATAAGCGTGAGTAGCTATGAAAATTAATTTTTTCAACCGAAATGGCAAATGTAGTGGTATGCCTCGGCAACGCGAATCTCGAAGCTGGCGTTGCCGGCAATGCTGAACTTGTCACCCGGGCTGGATTTGAGCCAGGTGTCTGTGCCTTTGAGCTTGTATTCACAGCCACCAGCCACACACTCCATGGTTTCGGGGGCGCCGGTGTTGAAGGTCAGCGTGGCGGGCAACACCACGCCAACCGACTTCTTTGTGCCGTCAGCCAGTGTGAGCTGGTGGCTGACGCATTTGCCGTCAAAGAAAACGCTGGCCTGGGTGGCGACGGTCACGCCGTCGAGTTGGGTGGTGGTCATGGCAAGAAGGGGTTGGAGCGTTGAAACGCAGCTGATTTTAGGGGAGTGAATAGTTTGCCCTTTTGGCTTTGTTCAGATACGTCGAGATGTGGGAGAGAGGGGCTGACATTGGCCTCGCTTTGATCGAAGAATCAGTCGGGCAATGCGCTTTGCTGCGTGTCCCCCGCCCGCTGCGCGGGCTCCGCCTTGACCTTCGCAAAGCGCATCGCCCGACTGATTCGGCGCGGATGTGGCGCGGCTGGCAAGGGGGGAACTCAATACAGCCGAACTTCCATGTTGCAACTTGTTCAGTTTGCGCGAAGAATTTTCCTGTGCTGCGCCGGGCTTGACGTGAAGCCGCGGTTCTTGAATCAAACCGGACTGCGCGCCCCTGCCTGAGCCTTTGCAAGTGGCTTCAAGCCGTTGACGTCTGGCGCCAAGCCGCATCGGGCCGCCACGCCGCCACCCAGGTGGGCATTTCTTTGGCCGGCATCGGCCGGGCGATGCCGTAGCCTTGCGCCAACTCGCAGCCGAGTTGCAACAGCGCTGTGCCATGCGCTACGGTTTCGACGCCCTCAGCAATGACTTCATGCCTGAATGCCGCCGCCAGACCAATCACGCCTTGCAAAATGGCCAGATCGTCCGGGTCATCGAGCATGTCACGCACAAAGCTCTGGTCAATTTTGAGCTGTTTGACGCGCAGGCGCTTCAGGTAGGTCAGCGACGAGTAGCCGGTGCCAAAGTCGTCGAGCGCAAACAACACGCCGATGCGCTCGCAGGCCTCAATCACCTCCGACACCAGGGTGATGTCGCGCAAGGCGCTGGTTTCCAGAATTTCAAGCGCCAGGCAACCGGGATGTACCAACGGGTGCACCGTCAAAATGGCATGCAGTCGTTCGACAAAATGCGCCTGCTGCAACTGCAGCGCACCCACGTTGACGCTGACCGGCAGGTCCAGTCCCTGTGCGTGCCAGACTTCCATCTGCGTTAGCGCCTCCTCGATCACCCACTCGCCCACGTCGACCGCCAGCGGGTCGTCCTCGACCACTGGCAAAAAATCGGCCGGCGCCAACAGCCCGCGCTGCGGGTGTTGCCAGCGGATCAAAGCCTCTGCGCCGACCACCTTGCCAGTGCGCATATTGACCTTGGGTTGGTAATGGAGCACAAATTCACGGCGTTCGAGCGCCAGATGGATGCGCTCAAGGGTTTCGTTGTGCACGCGCAGACGGCTGTCTTGCGTCGCGTCAAAGATATGGAAGCGGTTCTTGCCCGCCAGTTTGGCCTGGTACATCGCCAGATCGGCCTGGCGCAAGAGCTGGTCGGCGTCGATGTCCTGGTCTTGCGGATAGAAAGTCACACCCAGGCTGGCTGACACCTGCAGCCGCAGTTGATCGACCTCAACCGTTTGCGCAGCGGCGCTCTGCAAGCGGTTGATCAGGGGCAGGGCGGCCGCTGTGTCGTCCAGGTCGGTCAGCACCGCGACAAACTCGTCACCGCCCAGGCGCGCCAGCGTATCGCCCTCACGCAGGGATTGCTTCATGCGGCTGGCAACGGAAATCAGCAGTTGGTCGCCAATTTCGTGACTGTGCTGGTCGTTGATGTTCTTGAAGCTGTCAAGATCGATGTAGACGACGACCAGCGATCGGCCGCGGCGCTGGACCTGAAGGAGGCTTTGCTGCAGCCGGTCGGCCAGCAGCACCCGGTTGGGCAGATTGGTCAAGGCGTCAAAATGGGCCATGTGCTCCAGCGCGTGCTGCTGCGCCTTGCGGTCGGTAATGTCGCGGATGACGCCGATGAATCCCAGAATGGTTCCATCGTCTGTTTTGATCAATGTCCCCAAGGTTTCACCCGGGAAAACCTGGCCATTTTTGCGCCGATAGTTGACTTCATAAGGCAAGGCCTTGGCTTGTACGCTCAGGTTGTAACGCAGTTTTCCCTGGCGCTCGAATTCTTCCTTGCTTTCGTAAAAGAAACCTGATTGCTGGCCCGCCAGATCGTTCATGTCGTAGCCAAAAATGGTGATGAACGCCGGGTTGATTGCCAGCACCTCACGCTGCGGACTGGCGTAGACGATGGCGTCCGGGATGCTGTTGAAAATGCCTTCGAACAGGGCTTTGCTCTGCGCCAGCGCAATTTCAGCCTGCTTGCGCGCAGTGATGTTCAAAAACGCAACGACAAAATGATCGGGCTGGTAGCGGTAAGCAACGCAGTCGTACCAACAATTGTTGAACTGCAGGTGTTGTTCGAAACGCACTTGTTGGTCAGTGCGCACCACGCGGCCATAGGTGCCGATCCAGTCAAATGGGTCGTTCTCGATGCCAGGGAAAGCGGCACGCGCGGTTTTGCCGCGCGGATCGACGCCGGTGAGTGCCTTGTAGGCTGCATTGGCGTCGATGAACAGATAGTCATACGGCTGGCCTGCCTCGTCGTAGAGCATTTGGTGGTACGCGACGGCAATCGGGCCGTACTCGAACAGGGCGCTGAACTTCCATTCGATATCGAGCAGAGCCGCCTCGCGCTTGTTCCAACGCGCGATCAGGATGTTGAAACTGCTGACCAGTTGGCCAATTTCATCGTTGCGTGTGACGGGAAGGGCTTGCGGTGTCTGTGTCGGATGGGTCAGTTTGACCATCGCCTGCGCCGTAGTTGCCAGCGCAGTCAGTTGCCGCGCCAATACCCACCAAGTTAGCGCTGCGGCCAGCAGGGTCAGCAGCAATGCCGCCACAAACATGCGTTGCTGCATATCGTGGATCGGCGCGAAGGCCCGGGCGTTGGACAAGCCCAGCAGCAAGTACCAGTTGGCCACCGGAATACGCTTGACCGATGCCAGCTGTTCTACTCCCAAGGCATTGTTCAAAACGTCGTGGCCCTCGTAGCCGGCCATATTTCGGTCCACATAGGCATTGATCCCTGCAGCCGGCAACATTTCCATGACGCGTTTCTTGTCGGTAGCTGCGATGATTTGCCTGGTTTGCGGCGACACCAGCAAGTAGCCGTCTTCTTCGCCATATTGGCTCAACGTGAGAGTGTCAAGAAAATTAGGCATGCTGAGGTTCGTTGCGCCGATCAGCGCGCCAATGACCGTGCCCTGCGCGTCGCGTACTGGGGCGGCCATGGCAAAAACCGGTACTTTCAACCTTTTGCCTATGACCGGTGGGCCAATATTTGCCGTGCCACTCAAGGCGATGACGACGAAGCCCCGATCGATGTACGAGGTATTGAGGCGTTGCGCTGATATCGGAACGTTGGCGATGGCCACACCGTCACGGTTGACAACGAACGCACCGCTGTTGAATAGCAGTTGCAGTAGCGGAAGCTGCTCCAGGCGCCGTTGCAGGGCTTGAGGGTCAACCATTAGGGAGGCGTCCATTTCGGCGGCCACTGTTTTCAGGGCTTGCAGACGACTGCTTAGATGGTCGTCGATGTCCCGCGCGGCCGTGCTGACTGCTGAGAACTGCTGCTCGCCTAGCAATTTCACCATGTCGGCCTGCAGCATTCGGCTGACGTAAAACGCCAACGCCCAAAGACCGAGCACAAAAATAGCCAACGTGTACAGGGCAGCGCGCGTCTTGAGCGAACGCCAGGGCGGAATCGTGGCTTGCATAGCTAGGGTCTGTATGGGCGGTCATTTCCGAAGGCCGTTGGTCGCTGGGCGACTCTTGTGTGCCGGATTCCCCGCGACCTGATGGTAACTGTGGCCCAACCGGTTTTGGCTGCAAATTTATGGGTTGCACAGGCCTTTATTTGGACAAGTACTGACGCAGATCAAATTTGGCTTTGCGACCGCTGCGCGGCAAAAGTGGCGGGATCAAACCCAACCGTGACCTCTCCCGCGCCCCAATCCACCACCGGTCGCTTGATCACGCTCGGCTGGGCCAGCATCAGCGCGGTGGCGGTCGCATCGTCGACCACGGCATCGTGGGCGGCGTCGTCAAGCCAACGCCAGGTCGTGCCCTTGCGGTTGACCAGCGTCTGCCAGCCAACAGCAGCAAGCCATGTGGGCAGCAGGTCAGCGGGAACGCCTTGCTTTTTGAAATCATGAAAGGTGAAGTCGACGCCCTGGTCTGTCAGCCAGGCACGGGCTTTTTTGACCGTGTCGCAATTGGGGATACCGTACAGTGTGATCATGGTTGTCAAGTTTCAGAAGTTGAAGATGGCCCTTGCCAAAACAGAACTGTACCCGCCCCTGGAAATTCAAATGAGAGCAGTGTTGCATGGTGCGTCCCTGGCGGTGCTTGATGGCTCAGTCGGGCGATGCGCTTTGCGTCCAAAACCGCAAGCGTGTGACCCAGTCGCCGCATCGGGTTTGAGGTGATGCGTTTGCGCCTCATCACTTAGAATGAACCCGGCATACTGGCGTATTTGCCGGCCACCCCCGACCGCTTTACCGCCTGACTCGGCGACAATTGTGCCCATCATGAAAAAACTCGCCGACTGGCTCGCCTATTGCGAGCATCTCCACCCTGTGGCCATCGACATGACGCTTGAGCGGGTGCAAACTGTCGCCCGGCGCATGCAGATCAGCTTCAGCTGCCCCGTGATCACGGTTTCGGGTACCAACGGCAAGGGCTCCACCTGCGCCATGCTGGAGGCCATTTTGCTGCAGGCTGGCTACCAGACCGGGGTCTACACCTCGCCGCATCTGGTGCATTTTGAAGAACGCCTGCGGTTGTCGGGTAATCCTGTTAGCACTACTGAATTAGAAGCAGCTTTCGCACGTGTTGAAAGGGCCAGGTGCCAAAATGACGATACGATTTCGTTGACGTATTTTGAGTTCACCACGCTCGCCATTCTGGATGTGATGCACCAGCACAAGCTTGACGTGGTGGTGCTCGAAGTGGGTCTGGGTGGGCGGCTGGATGCGGTCAACATCGTCGAACCCGATTGCGCCATCATCACCAGCGTTGATCTGGATCACACGGCGCTGCTGGGGCCGGACCGGGAGGCCATTGGGTTCGAAAAGGCCGGCATCATGCGCACCGGCAAGCCAGTGGTGGTGAGCGATCCGCTGCCGCCGCAGAGCGTGCTCGATCGGGCGCTCGAAGTGGAAGCTGATTTGTGGCGGGTCGGCGTTGACTTCAATGTGTCTGGCGACAAGCAGCAGTGGGGCTGGGCCGGACGCGGGCGGCGTTACAGCGGGCTGGCGTATCCGTCGCTGCGCGGGGCCAACCAGTTGGTCAACGCTGGCGGTGTGCTGGCGGCGTTGACAGCATTGCGTGAACGCTTGCCAATCACCGCGCAGGCGGTACGGGTTGGCTTGTTGGTGGTTGACCTTCCCGGGCGCTTTCAGATTGTGCCCGGGCAGCCGACCCTGGTGCTCGATGTGGCGCACAACCCGCATGCAGTGGCGGCGCTCACCGCCAATCTGGACGCGATGGGTTTTTTCCCAACCACGCACGCGGTGTTTGGTGCCATGGCCGATAAGGACGTCGTGGCTATGCTCGGCCGCATCAACCCGCTTGTCGACAAGTGGTATTTCACCGATTTGCCGACGCCGCGGGCGAGTTCTGCGGCCCAGTTGCAGCAGCAGTGGCAGGCGCTGGACAGCCGCAAGGACGTGAGCGCGCAGCTCTGTCTTGACCCCGAAGCTGCGCTGCAGGCGGCGCTGGCCGCGGCAGACCCCGCTGATAGAATTGTGGTGTTCGGCTCGTTCTACACCGTTGGCGGTGTTTTGCAGGGCGGCGTGCCCCGTCTGGCGGCCAAGCATCTTTCCCAATCCTGAGCCTCTGAGCAGAATGGCATTTTTCAAGTTTCGCAAGTCCAGCGGTGTTGCCCCCGCGCCCGAGGCGCCGGTGCAGAGCGTTGAGACCATTCGCCAACGCGCCAAATACCGACTGGTGGGCGCGACCGTGCTGATCCTTGTCGGGGTCATCGCGTTGCCCCTGTTGTTTGACAAGCAGCCGCGGCCAATTGCGGTCGACACGCCGATCGAGATTCCCGACAAAAATAAGGTCTTGCCGCTGGTAATTCCGCCTGCACCACCAGCCGCTGTGGTGTCTGCCAAAGCGCCGGTGCCAGAGTCGGTTGGAGTGGCGGCAATTCCGGCGCCAGCGCCGTTGGCTCCGGCTGAGACACCGGCTACCGTCAAGGGCGCGGCGCTCGCTCCAGTCGCCGCGGCGCCAATGGCCAAACCAGTTGAAGTGAACCGGGCGCAGGCGTTGCTTGAGGGCAAAGACGCGCCTGTTGCCACCTCAAGCAAATCTGCGCCCGCTGATGCTGCCGGCCAAAGGTTTGTCGTGCAGGTGGGTGCGTTTGCCGACAATGCACGCGCCCGTGAGGTCCGGTTGAGGGTAGAGCGCGCTGGCCTGAAAACCTATACCCAAGTGGCTGACACCAAAGACGGCAGACGCATCCGCGTGCGGGTCGGGCCGTATGCGTCCCGTGCCGAAGCCGAAAAAGCGGCTGTCCGGATCAAGAAACTTGATTTGCCGGCAGCGCTTTTGACGTTGTAATCACGGCACACTGACGATGCCCACGCTGGACTGGATTTTTGCCACCGTGCTGTTGCTGTCAATGGCGCTGGGGGGGTGGCGCGGGTTGGTTTACGAGGTGCTGTCGCTGGTGAACTGGGTGGCTGCGTTTTTTTTGGCGCAATGGCTGGCGCTGGAGGTGTCGCGCTGGTTGCCGATGAGCGGCGCCAGTGATTTGATGCGCTACGCCGGTGGGTTTGTGTTGGTGTTCATCGCTGCAGCGGTGGGCGGTGGCTTGTTGGTGGCGCTGATCAAGAAGTTGACTGAAGCGGTTGGCTTGCGCCCTATTGACCGGGCGCTGGGCGTCGCTTTTGGCCTGGCGCGCGGCGTCTTGCTGATGCTGGTGGCGACGCTGGTGGTGTCGATGACGCCACTGCGCAATAGCGTGACTTGGAAGGAGTCCACCGGTGCTCGGGTCGCTGCTGGCGTGCTCAGCGGCTTGAAGCCGGTGCTGCCACAAAATATGGGTCGTTATTTGCCCGCTTGAAATTTTTCTGAATTGCTAGGACGTCTATGTGTGGAATTGTGGGGGTGGTGAGCAACGCGCCGGTGAATCAGCTGATTTATGACGCCTTGCTGCTGTTGCAGCATCGCGGCCAGGACGCGGCGGGCATTGTCACGCAGCAAGAACGCAAGTTCTTCATGCACAAGGCCAAGGGCATGGTGCGGGACGTGTTTCGCACCCGCAACATGCGTTCACTGCCAGGCAATTGTGGTTTGGGCCAGGTGCGCTATCCCACCGCAGGCAACGCGTTCAGCGAGGAAGAAGCGCAACCGTTTTACGTCAACGCGCCGTTTGGCATTGTGCTGGTGCACAACGGTAACCTGACCAACGCGCATGCGCTCAAGGTTGAACTGTTCAACGCCAATCACCGGCATATCAACACCGAGAGCGACTCTGAAGTGCTGCTCAATGTGCTGGCGCATGAAATTGAAATGACCACACGCGGCCTGCCATTGGCGCCGAGTGATGTTTTCCAGGCGGTGCGCAAGGTACACCAGCGCGTGCGCGGCTCGTACGCGGTGATCGCGCTCATCGCCGGGCACGGTGTGCTGGCATTTCGCGACCCGCATGGTATTCGCCCCCTGTGCATGGGCCGCAGCGACGGCACGCTGATGGTTGCCAGCGAGTCTGTGGCGCTGGAAGGAACGTCGCACAAGTTTGAGCGCGACATTGCGCCGGGTGAGGCCATCTTTGTTGATCTTGACGGGGCGGTTCATGCCGAGCAATGCGCCCAGGCGCCGGTGCTCAATCCGTGCATCTTCGAATTTGTTTACCTGGCCCGGCCCGATTCGGTGCTCGACGGTATTTCGGTCTACCAGGCGCGCCTGAATCTGGGTGAGACGCTGGCCAAACGGGTCATTTCCACCGTGCCACCCGACAAGATTGACGTTGTCATCCCGATTCCTGAGTCGAGCCGACCCAGCGCGGCGCAGTTGGCGCAGCTTCTGGGCTTGCCTTACCGTGAAGGGTTCGTGAAAAACCGTTATGTCGGGCGCACCTTCATCATGCCGGGGCAATCGGTGCGCAAGAAATCGGTGCGGCAAAAGCTCAACGTCATTGCCAGCGAGTTCAAGGGCCGCAACGTGCTGCTGGTGGACGATTCCATCGTGCGCGGCACCACCAGCCGCGAGATCGTGCAAATGGCCCGCGACGCGGGCGCGCGCAAGGTGTACATGGCCAGCGCCGCGCCGCCGGTGCGTTTCCCCAACGTGTATGGCATTGACATGCCGACGCCGCAAGAGCTGGTGGCGCACAACCGCACCGTGGAAGAAATTCGCCAGATCATTGGTTGCGACGCGCTGATTTACCAGGATGTCGACGCGATGAA